>JAPLUA010000215.1:1176-11656 GCA_026397855.1 Verrucomicrobiota bacterium
AGTTCGCTTTTCAGATCCAGGTCGCCCCCGTGCGTGCCGCCATAGTAAAGCTGGACGGATTTGCCTCCCGCTTGAATCTGGCGCAGCAGCTCGAGCCATTGCGAGGGCGGCTTCTGCCCGGCGCCTTGAATCCACTGAATGCAGTGCGGCTTTTCCTGCCGCAACAGCCACGGCACATGGCGGACCGCGCCGGGGCCGTCGAGGTGATAGAGCGTCCAGGCCACATGATCGCAACACTCCCGGGTGTCTGGCCCGCAGAAGTCCTCGAACATCCGCGGGCTGATCATGCAGGTGAAATCATTCTGGCCGATGCACAGAAAGCGCTGGCTGCTCCAGCCCATCGTCCAATTCGTTGTGCCCTGACCGGCCGGCAGGATGATCTCCGAAACCGTATCCACCACCGACTTCCACAGGGCGGTCATTTGTCGCATCACGCGGTGGACAGTCTCCGGTGCCTCCACCAGGTCCAGCGCCAGCCGGTCCGGGCCGCGAAGCGCGCTCAAGGCGTCCACGCCCGTGTGCAGATCGGGATAGCCCGTCACCCACTTGTCCCGCCCAATCCCGGACAAACGGCTTGGCCCACGACGTGAACTCACGCGGCTTGAGCACCAGTTCCGCCCCCAGCCAGGCGGCAAACTGGTCGGGGCCCAGCCAGGGACAGAATACCGGCAGGGCATCGCCCGCGAAATGGGTTCGAGCGAGGGACGCTTCCGTCGAGGCAATCACGTAGTCGGTATTAGTCCACAGCTCTTCCTCGCTGGCGGGTTCGGGAATGATCGGACCGGGTTTGGCATTGGGCGCCGTCACCCACATCAACGGGCCCTCTTCCAGTTCCCCTCGCCAGAACGCCTCGTGTCGCGCGCAGGTTTGCGCCAGCGGCTTTTCTTCGATCCAGATGGTTCTCAAACTGATAGATGGCTTTTCGCGCACCCGCGCGCACTCAGCGCTGCGCCCGTGATATCGCCGGCGTGTCGCTGCGACCGTGCGGCTTGGATTCCCGTTTCAACTTCTGCCTCAGTCAATGGCGGCAGTGTCTGCGCCGCCAGACGGTCGGCGGAGGCGAACAACTGGCCCGCGGGATTCCGCTTCAATTCGACCCGCAACATGCGCCCGACGGCGGGCGGTTCCAGCAGCCCCGTGATCCTGGCTTCCTGTGCGGGGCTGTCAGGTGGATCCAGTTTCAGTTCCAGCACCATGCGAGCAACGTAACAACCTGCAGCGGTTCTTTCAAGCTGCGAAGAGCAAGCAGGTCCTTCCAAATTGCCTGGATGAGATTGCAGGGCCGCACAGCAAATAAACAATCCTGAATGTTTGACTTGCACCTGTCCGCTCGATTAGGTTGACCCCTGAAAATGAACTCGAGAATAGTCATTTACCTATTCTACCTCTGTCGCAAATAACCCCGCATTGATTCATTATGTACCCTCCATTCATGAAATCAGCCCTGCTCGTTACCACGGTTGCCACCGCCTTGGCGGCAACGAGCTCATTTGCAGATAGCCTTGTCACGATTCCGTTGGCCTCATGGGGTGCCGATACATCCAACGAGGGGCGGGCCATTACCCCGGACGGCAAATACGTGGTCGGCGTCTCCGGGTCGGCGAATGGTTTCTTCTATAACGTGGCCAACAATACCGTCATACAGCCCAATGGCACCGGCGCTATTCCGAACGCCGCGGTTACCGGGATTGGTTACCGCACGGACCCGGTTACGCTTCAACAGCAGGTTGTTCTTCATGGCGCATCCTCGGGCTTTGAGACCGAGTGGATGACGACGGATGGCGGAGCTACTTGGGGCGGGAGACGAAGGAATACCAGTTTCACGCCCGCCGTATATCCAACGGCGAATTCACTGGGCTCCTCAACCGCATCGGCTAACGGGCAGTATTATGCTGTCGTCCGTGCGACCGGTGCCAATGGCTCGGTCTATGTCAACCAAGGCTCGGGCACTTGGGTGCCGACAATGACCTACTCCAGCAAAGGCATCAGTGGCGGGGATACGGCCAGCATGAATGGCATCTCGGGCACGCTGTTCGGGGACGGCACCAAGGCTCGTGCGGTAGGCTATCGCAGGAATGCCACGATTGGTTACCAGAACTACATGCTGGACTACAGCGGCAGTGCAACTCCCACCGCCAACTACTTCGCCGGGCTGGCCGGCAACAATGTGGGACAGGCTTTTTCAGTTAGCGGTGACGGCAGCACGATATATGGCATGTCTCCCATCGTAGTCGGTGGAACGGTCAACTACCCCTACAAGGCTACCTTTAGCGGAACCACCGAAAGCAGCATTTCCCAGCTGCCTATCTATTCCGACAGCGCGGGCTCGGTCAACCTTGCTGTGCCTTACGGTTGCACCTCGGATGGCCTGTTTGCCGTCGGCATGAACTACCGTGGGATCGAGAAGGCGGTCCTGTGGCTGACCAAGCCGGACAACACCCAATGCATTGATCTTACGGAGTATGCCCAGAACAACGGCATCCTGGGGTCGTGGACGCGCCTGACCCGTGGCTACAGCGTGGGCGAAAGCTTCGACGAGTTCGGCAACGAATACGCCGTGATCACGGGCATTGGCCTTAACGGCGGCGTGACGCGCGGGTTTGTGATGTCGGTAATGATTCCCGAGCCCAGCACCCTGTCGCTGCTGGCCCTGGGCGGTTTGGCCATGCTGGCCCAGCGCCGCCGCAAATAACCCGGTTCGGGTGCAATAGTTTTTGCGAGAGGCGCGCGGCTTGCCGCGCGCCTCTTGTGTTTTGCGCGATGGCGCACCGGGGAAACTTCGTGATGGCGTCAAAGACACGGCGCGGCAGGCGGTGAAATGGTTTGTCAAACTCCAGCCCGGTTCCTACGCTGAACCTGATTCCTGTGGATCAAAATCGCGCCCATCGCAATCGCATCGCCCCGTTGGATGGTTCCGCACCCGGGCCTCCCGCCTCCTGTTCCGCAGGCTCAACCGCCCGTGGGCTATGGTTGGGCGCTCTCCTGATGCTGGCGATCCTGTTCGCCGCCTACCAGCCTGTCTGGCGGGCGGGCTTCATTTGGGACGACGATGATCACGTGACCGCCAACGCCTGCGTGGTTGGCCCTCTCGGATTCAAGGAGATCTGGACGACTTCCGCCGCGCGGATCTGTCCGCTGGTGCTCAGCAGCTTCCGGGTGCAGCACGCGCTTTGGGGGCTCAAGCCGCTGCCCTATCACCTGGTGACCCTCCTGATGCACGGCCTGGCGGCGGTCGTTCTGTGGCGGGTGCTGCTGCGTCTGCAGGTTCCCGGGGCCTGGTTTGGGGCTGCGCTGTGGGCGTTGCACCCGGTGCAGGTCGAGTCGGCCGCCTGGATCACGGAGCTGAAGAACACCCAGTCCGGGCTGTTCTACATGCTCACAGTGCTGTTCTTCGCACGGGCGCGCCTGGCGGAGGCGGCGGCCGGGGAGCGGGTGCGGCGGCGCAATGATTGGATTGCGGTGGGCTTCGGCGTGCTGGCCATGGCGAGCAAGTCCTCGACGGTTATTCTGCCGCTGACGCTGGGGCTTTGCGCCTGGTGGATCCAACGGAGCTGGCGATGGCGGGATGCGGTCCGGCTGGCGCCGTTCCTGGCGCTCACGGCGCTGAGCAGCGCGCTGGCCATTTGGACGCAGGGCGGCGAGGGGCTCATCGGGCCGGAATGGGATCGCACCTGGCCGCATCGGATCGCCACCGCCGGAAACGTTGTCTGGTTTTACCTGGGGAAGCTCTGCTGGCCGCACCCGCTGGTATTTGTTTACCCCAAGTGGGTGATCAATCCGCGGGAAACGATCGCCTATATGCCGCTGGCGCTGGTGCTCGTGACCCTGGCGGCTTTGTGGCTTGGGCGGCGGCGCTGGAGCCGGGGGGCTTTCATGAGCTTTGCTTGCTTCCTGGCCGCGCTCCTGCCGGTGCTGGGGATACTGGATCACTACTTCCTGTGCTACTCGTTTGTGGGGGATCACTTCCAATACCTGGCCAGCGCCGCTCCCCTGGCCCTGGCAGGCGGCGTGCTTTGGAGCACGTTGGGGAAAGCCGCCGGTGGGAACCGGTTCATCCGTCCGGCCGCGTGCGGGCTGGTACTGGCTGGACTGGGTTTTCTGACCTGGCGGCATGCGGCCGTCTTCAAGGATGACGAATCGCTCTGGCGCGATACGCTGGCCAAGAATCCAGCCTGCTGGATGGCGAACAACAACTGGGGCTATGATTTGGCGGACCTGGGCCAGGCGGAAGAGGCCAAAGCGCATTACCTGGCCGCCTTGCAGGCGTATCCGAACTTCCCCGAAGCCCACTTCAACCTGGCGGCCGTGCTCCTCGGGGAGGGCAACACCGAGGCGGCCACGCAGCACTACCTGGCCGCCATCTCGGCCAAGCCAGGCTTCGCCGAAGCGCACAGCGACCTGAGCAACCTGCTCGTGAAGCAGGGAGATGCCCGGGGGGCGATCCAGCACGCCTCGGAGGCGATCCGGCTGCGCCCCAACTATCCCCAAGCCCACTTCAACCTCGGCAACGCCCTGAATTCGCAGGGGCAACTCACCAACGCCGTCGCGGAATACGCGGCAGCCATGCGCCTGCGGCCGAATTATGCCGAGGCGCGTTACAACCTCGGTTGCGCCCTGTATTTGCTCGGCCGGGGGGATGAAGCAGTGGCCCAGCTTTCCGAAGTCATCCTGCTCCAGCCCGCCAACGCGGCAGCCGGCTGCAAACTGGCGTTTATCCTGGCGGCGCGGGGCCGCGGGCGGGAGGCCATCAACCTGTATCGCGAGGTGCTGCGGCAGCAGCCGGAGTTTGGCGCAGCCTGGCGCGGCTTGGCTTGGCTGCTGGCCACTGATCCTCATGCAGAACTGCGCGATGGGCCCGAAGCCGTCCGGCTGGCGACTCGGGCCGCCGAACTTGCGGGACCCCCAAACGCGCGCGCACTGGACACCCTGGCGGCGGCGTATGCCGAGGCGGGACGGTTCGCCGAAGCGGCGGCCACCTCCCGACAGGCCCAGGCCCTGGCGGCGGCGCAAGGGCAGGAGTCCTACGCGGAGGAAATCGGGCGCCGGCTGGCGCTTTACGGCGATAACCTGGCCTATCGCGGCGGGGCGATGTCCCCGTGAGTGTGGAGCGTGGATGATGACAGCTAAGGCATGGAAGTTGTGTTTGCACGAACTCTGAGACCACGGGCCGGGGTGATCGGCATCGCCGTGGCGCTGTTTGCGCTGGCCTTGTGGACGTTTCTTCCGTCGGCGCGCAACGGCTTCATTGACTGCGATGACGCGCTCTTCGTGACCGCCAACCCCGAGATTCAAAGCGGCCTGACCTGGCACGGCGCGCTGTGGGCGTTCAGCCACCCGGTGGCCGCCAACTGGCATCCGCTGACCGTCCTGTCGCACGCGCTGGATTGCCAGCTCTACGGGCTGAGGCCCCGGGGGCATCACCTCACCAGCGTGCTGCTGCACGCGGCCAACGCGGCGCTTGTGTTCCTGCTCTTCCGCCGGCTGACCGGGGCGTTCTGGCGGCCGGCGGTTTTGGCGACACTGTTTGCCCTCCACCCGCTGCGGGTGGAATCGGTGGCGTGGATCTCCGAGCGCAAAGACGTGCTGAGCGCGCTGTTCGGGCTGCTGACGCTGCTGGCTTACGCCCGGTATGCGCGGGAGTCCGAAGTCCATTCCCCAAAGCGCGGAGCCTTTTATCTCCTGGCCCTGTTCCTGTTCGCCTGCGGCCTGATGAGCAAGCCCATGCTAGTGACGCTGCCGTTTGTCCTGCTACTGCTGGACTATTGGCCGCTGGGCAGGCTGGCGGCGCCGGAGCCGGGCTATCCGGGCCCCGGCCGGTGGCTGGCGATGGCGTGGGAGAAGGCGCCGTTCTTCGCGCTGGCGGCGGCGGACGCCCTCGTCACCCTGGGCATTCAAGCCGGCACCGGCGCGGTGGGGACCGCGGAGCATTTTCCCTTGGCGGCCCGCGCACAGAACGCGGTGGTGTCCTATGCCCGTTACATGGGCAAGCTCCTCTGGCCCGCCGATCTTTGCGCGCTCTATCCCCATCCGGCTGGCTGGCCGGCGGCGGGAGTGGCGCTTTCCGGCGGACTGCTGCTCGCGTTTTCGGTGTTCGCCGTGGCTTGGGGCCGCCGACGCCGGTACCTGTTCACCGGCTGGTTCTGGTTCGTGGGCACGCTACTGCCGGTGATCGGCCTGGTGCAGGTGGGCAACCAATCCCTGGCCGACCGCTACACCTACATCCCGAGCCTCGGCCTGCTGCTGGTGCTGGTCTGGGGGGCGCGCGATCTGGCCGCCCAATGGCGCGGCCGGGCCGTGGTCTCGACCGTGCTCGCGACCGCCGCCGCCGTGCTGTGCGTGGCGATGACGCGGCGGCAGATCGGCTATTGGCAGGACGACGAGACCGTCTGGACCCGTGCGGTTGCGGTCACCGGGCGCAACGACAAGGCCGGTTACAACCTGGGAGTGGCCTGTTTCAACCGGGGGGTGACCTTTGCGGAGCAGGGAGCCTTTGCCGAGGCGATTCCCTGTTACGAGCGGGCAATCCGGCTCAGCCCGGACAAGGATGACGCCCATAGCAGCCTGGCCTATGCCCTGCTGAAAACCGGCAGGCTGGCCCAGGCCGCCACCGAGTATGGGACGGTATTGCGCTTGAACCCCGGGGATGCCGAGTCGCACAACAGCCTCGGTTACATCCTGGCCCGGCAAGGCCGGCCGGACGACGCTATCCCGCATCTCACCGAAGCGCTGCGGCTGAATCCCGATTACCCGGAAGCGCACGACAACCTCGGGGCCGTCCTGGCCAGCCGCGGGCGTTACGCAGAGGCGGCCGCGCAATTCCGGGAGAGCCTGCGCCTGAAGCCGGACAACCCTGGCGCACGCCAGAGGCTGGAGCGCGCGCTTGCCGCAGATCCACCAAGCGAAGCTCCCACCCCGCCACCCGGACCATGACCCTAAATTCGGCAGTTGTTTTAACCGCAGAGAACGCAGAGAACGCAGAGAAGAAAAGCCCTCTGCGAATCTCTGTTACCGCTTACGGGGCCGGTTGGCCTCGCTGTTGGAGGATCTTTGCCAGGTTCTCCCGGGCCCCGGCGTAATCGGGATCAAGCTCCAGCGCCCGCTTGAAGTGGGCTATTCCCTCGTCGGTCTCTCCCTTTTGGCTGAGCGTTCCGCCCAGGTTATTGTGGATTTCCGGGTCGTCGGGATGGATGGCGACAGCCTGCTGGAAGTGGGCGAGCGCTTCATCCAGCCGGCCCGTGCGGGCAAACGCGATGGCGAGGTTGTTGTGGGCGTCGGCATAGCGGGGCTGGATGGACAGCGCGCGCTGGAAATGGGGGATGCTCTCGTCGAGGCGGCCCAGTTGGCTGAGTAGTTCGCCCAGGTTGAATTCGGCCATCGCATACCCAGGCTGGAATTCCAGCGCCTGCTGGAAGTGGCCCATGGCCTCGTCCATGCGCCCGCGCTCGTAGAGGGCTTTGCCGAGGTTGTTGTGGGCAATGGGCAGCGTGGCATCCCGGGTGAGGGCCGTCTGCCAGAAGGTTTCGGCATCGGCGTAGATGCCGCACTGTTTCCAGGTCAGCAGGCCAAGAATGGAGAGCAGGGCCAGGCAGGCGGCGTTTCGGACAGCCGGGCTCTTGCCCGGTCGCCAGCGCGCGAGGGCGGCGGCTCCCAGCGCGATGGGGCCTATGATGGCAAAATACTGCCAGCGGTCGGCCACCAGCGAATACTGCATGAAGGAGATGTTGAGGAACCCGAGGACCGGCAGGAGCATGGCCACGAAGTAACCCAGGCCCAGGAGCAAGCTCCGGCCCCACCGTTGGCGCCAGCGCCAGCAGGTGAGAAACCCGGCCGCCACGAGCAACCCCGGCAGGTACGACCCCCACCGTGCCGGGTCAATCTGCCAGCGCGGATAAATGGCCCGCAGGTCCAGCGGCAGGAGCGCTTTGCCGAGGTAAAACCAGATCGCCCAACCCGCCCCCGCCAGCCGGGCCCAGAAGTTGTCCGTCCGCACCACATCGGAGCCGATTGCCCGGTGCGACTGGAACCAGAGGGAAACCAGGCCCACGGCAAGGGCCGCGATGAAGAACGGCGCGCTGCGCCCCAAATCCGCGCGCCCGATGTGTCCCCGCCTGGCCCAGGCCAGGCCCAGCAGCACCAGCGGCAGGGGTGCCACGGCGGTTTTGCTGAGCAGCGCGAGCACAAAGGCGGCCAGCGACAGCCAGTAGAGAGCCGGGCCGGGAAGCGGGAAGGGGAATGACGCGTGGCCACCTGCGTCCGCCTGCCAGCGGCCGCAATCCTCCGGCGACTCCCTGGCGTCGTCCCACCGCACATACAGCAGCAGGCTCAGGAGGTAGAACACCAGGCACAAGGTGTTCTTCTGTTCGGAGATCCAGGCTACGGATTCCACATTGACGGGGTGGAGCGCGAAGAGGGCGGCAGCCAGCCATGCGCCCGGGATGCGCATTGCCGCCAGCAGCCGCCACAGCAGCAGGGTGCCGGCCAGGTGGAGGCAGACGTTCGCCACATGGTAGCCCAGCGGGCTGGCACCCCACAGCCGCCATTCCACCCAAAGCAACGAGGAGGTCATGGGGAAGAAGTCGAGCGGCCGGGTGCTGAACCAGAACTGCCACAGGCCTCCGGGCTGCCGGATCAAGGGGTTGTTGACCACGAAGCTGCCATCGTCCCAGATGAGCCCGGCCCGCCAGACCGGCAGGTAGGCGACGAAAGTGATGGCGGCCAGCGCGAGCGCGGCGCTTCGCAGACTCCAGGAACCGGTGAAGCCGGCCGCCGCATGGGCCCCGCCTGGCGCGGAACCCCAGTCGGGACCGGGTGTCCCGGCACCGGCCGGTCTGGCTGGTTGGGGGCAGCTTGGCCGCTTCATGCGGGTGCAGGGTAATTAGGGCTTGGGGCGCGTTCAACACTATAGGAGGGCGGACAACTTGTCGCAGCCTCGCAACCTCGTAGCCGCGGACGTCAGTCCGCGCCATCTTCTCCGGTCGGAGCGGAGATCAGCGCCGACTCACGTCGGCGGCTACGAGGTTATGCGCCGCGAGGCCGCTTTCTCCATGATCGCTGGCCGGGGCGGTCGGGTTCTTACGCCCCCGCTTCCGCCGGGTAAATAGTCACTCCATCACGGATGATCTTATCCTTGAGCCGCTCATTGGTGATATGCTCGGAGCGGACGAGGTCGAGCTCGTAAATCAGGGGGGCGTTCTCCAGGGCGTCGCACAGGTCGAGCCATTCAGCGGCGGTGGCATCGGGCGCGGAGATGGCCAGATCGAGGTCGGAAGCGCGGCGGGCGGTGCCCGTGGCACGCGAGCCGAAGACGCGCACCTCGCGCACGGCGGGGAATCGCCCGCAAGCCGCCCGTAACACGGTCAGGTCCTGGTTACGCAGGGCGACGGGCTTCATGGCGTTAATCTCAGGTAAGGGTCTGAATCTTGCCAGCCATCGCGCCAAGGAGGGCGGAATAGTCCCGGACCACATGCTGATAGATGCGGGTGGCGAGGGCTTCGTCGTAGGCATGACTGGTAAGACTGCGGTCCTCGAGCATCTGGAGCCATCGGTCGGCCTCCTCGGGTGTGGCAACGAGACCCTCGGCAAAAGCTTTCTTGAGCGTCGGGCGTGGGCCGCCACATTCGTGGCCCTGGCGCTCCAGGTGGAGCTTAAGGGCCTTCCAGACCAGCTCGAAAGAGAACTCGAACCGCTGGATGACCGCATCGCGGACGATGGTGCTCTCCGGCTGCGCGACAGCTTCCTGCAAGCGTGCGACGGCATTGCGAACCTCCCCCTGACGTTCGATGAATCGTTCTTTGCTCACAGCCTCTATTCTAACAGGGAATGATTCCAGGAGTGGGGTCTTGCCGGGCCGGACAGAACGATCCGCTTCCCTTTGTCAGCGTGCAGCGCTTTCATGGGGGCAATTTCCCATAAGCCAGTAACCTACGCAAACCCTTTCGGCGTGAAGGCAGCCTGGGCTTCCAGCCTGAATCGCCTGTGTGGCCTCGGTGTCGTCCTTGCCTGGCCCCGGTGATGCTCCCATGGGGGTCGACCCCCATGGGAGCAGCGCCGTTGCGCCTCCGGGGAGTCACCGTCACTACGCCGTAGCCGGTCCTCGGGTGGGCTGAGGCTGGGATGCCAGCGTTTTGCTTCACTCTGCTTTACTGGATGCCGGGGAGGTTTGCTTTGGTGCGGCGCCATTCTCGACAATGTCGCATGAAAGTGCCAGTTTCTAGCTGTGGTATCCGAAAAATACGAACGGCTGCGCACGTTGTTGCAGTCCTATGGTTCCTGCCTCGTCGCCTACTCCGGCGGGGTGGACTCGGTCTTTCTTGCCTACGCGGCGCGGCAGGCGCTCGGGGATAAGGCGCTTGCTGCCATTGCCGATTCGCCCAGCTTGCCGCGACGGGAGCTGCGCGAGGCCCTGGAGCTTGCCCAACGGTTTCCGTTCCCCGTCCGGGCCGTGCGGACCCGGGAGTCCGAGAATCCCGGCTACGTCGCC
>JAPLUA010000463.1 GCA_026397855.1 Verrucomicrobiota bacterium
GGCCAGTGGCATCACGCGCACCCCCAGCACGTTTTCGACTGTCCGTGGCAGGTTCTTGGCGTCCTGATATACCAAGACGGAAGTGCTGTGCGGCAGATCGAGCAACATCTTTCCCCCGTGCGCCGTAAGGGCGACCACCTGGCGAGGAACAAGATTGGCGCCGATGTGAGCATCCACGGAAGAGGTTGCCGATAGGCAGTAGTCGGAACCAAACCGTTCGTCCAGGTACACCGACAGAAAATCCCAATAAGCACCATACCAAGCGGTGCTCTCTCCGGGCTTCTCTACCGGACGCTTAAGGAGATACCAGCCCTTGC
This sequence comes from Verrucomicrobiota bacterium, assembly GCA_026397855.1. Lineage (GTDB taxonomy): Bacteria > Verrucomicrobiota > Verrucomicrobiia > Limisphaerales > UBA8199 > JAPLUA01. Next base: position 318 of record JAPLUA010000463.1, read on the forward strand.
AGATCTCCTGAAGATACCCACGATCCGCAAGCAATTCCCGGTCGGGACGCTGCAACTGGGCAGACCTCAAGACCTGCTTGCGAGCGGCGGTGGATGCGCGCTCCAAGGCCTCTGCCAACCTAGTTTGGATCTTGTCAGCCATGAACTGTGTTATTATGAATACACCAGATGTGTTTTCATGTCCACATCAACTGTGTTTTTGTGTTGCCACGCGCTGTGTTATCCTGTGCCAACTGCCAAGCATGCTGGCGCTGGTGGACGAACTGTTTCTAAAGCTCAAGCCACTGCTCGGCAAACTCCAGCGGGCAAAGTGGATGCCAGTGGGTAGGGAGACCCGTCCGGCATGGGACAACCAAATGGCCGATTCCGGCAATCTACTAACCCGGTGGTTTGCGCATCGGGGGGTGGAGGGTGGGACGTGATGCGTGATGCGTGATGCGGGTCTGAACTCCGGTTGATTCATCGGCCCCCTCGAAGGATTAGCCCCGGATCAGCTCACGGCATCGTAGCAGTCAATCACCTGGCGGACGAAATGCCGCTTCTCGCGGTAGGTGCCGGGGAAGAAGCTGCCTTTGAAGCCCGCGAGCGCCACGTTGCGCAACGCGCGCTGGGTCATCTTCGACTGGCGCACGGCTTGCAGCAGCTCGTTGGTGAGCGTGGTGTGCGAGACCAGCCGGTTGTCGGTGCAGAGCGAGATGGACAAGTCATGATCGAGCATCTGGCGCAAAGGATGGCTCGGGAGGTGCCGCATCTGCGGGTGGGTCTGGGTGTTGCTGGTGAGGCAAACCTCGAGCGTGATCCGCTGGCTGGCGATATACTCCGCAAGCTGATTGCAGTAGCCCTCGCGGTTCGTGATGGAGGGATCCTTGATCATCGTGTGGGCAAAGAGCCAGGTGCCGTGCCCGATGCGGTTGGCGTAGCAATCGGTGATCGCACGGAAGATGGACTCCGGCCCGTAGGCTTCGCCAGCGTGAATGGTCTTCTTCAGGAAGTGCGAGTGGCAATACTGGAAGGCGCCGCGGTGATCATCCGCCGGGAAACCGGCCTCTGCACCGGCAAGGTCGAATCCGACTATCGGCAACCCCTGGTCGCGGACCAGGGAGACCGCGGCGCGCGCCAGCTCGGTGGAGGCGGTGGCGAATACCTGCTTCGCCGGGGCGTAAGACATCACATGAAAAAGCTGCTGGTAATATGCCGACATGGCCGGCGTGAAGAAGCGCAGGGCGCAGACAATAATGCCGAAATGGAAAGGCACATCCTCCCCGCGGCGCACGGCGGCGGAGCGGTTATGGGCGCGTTGGGCGCGCTCAAGGCCTCGGCTGACGGCCCGCAGCACCTGCTCCGAGGTGAGCTTTTCATGGGCGTGCAGTTGGGGCGCAAAGCGGACCTCGATATAGCGCACCCCTTCGGCAAGATTATCCTCGGCCAGCTCGCAGGCGATGCGTTCGAGGCTCTCGGGGTCGCGCATCACGGCGCAGGTGTAGGCAAACCCCCGCAGGTATTCGGTCAGGTCAGCATAGCGCTCCTTGAACACGAGCCGGCACAAGCCGTCGGTGGTGGTGGACGGCAGCTTGACGCGCTGCTGCCGGGCCAGTTCGATCAGCGTGGGCAGGCGCAGCGAGCCGTCCAGGTGCAGGTGAATGTCCGTCTTGGGTATCCGGCGAAGGAACTCCTCGGTGATGATTGTGTTCATGGGTGATGGTGAGACGTGATGCGTGATGCGTGAAACGTCATTCCTCAAATGGCTGGCTTGTAATCCGGCTCATGATCCAAAGTGGCATAAGCCCATTGTGGCGTCGAATGAAAAGCGCCATGCATGCCCTCGTGGGGCATGTGTGTTTTACGTTGACCGGTTCGGGGCATTCTGATTTTATCCCAGCCATAATGCCGACTGCCTAATTTTGTTATCATGACTGCCCAGAGCTCCTTTAACCGACGTTCATTTCTCAAGACCCTCAGCGCCGCGGCGCTGGCCGCCCCCTTTCTGACCGAAGGCCTGATGGCCCGCCCCCGCCAGGCCGTCCTGCGCCACGCAAGCTTCGGAGCCGGCGGCATGGCCTGGGAAGACCTCGTGCAACTGACCAAGTCGAAGAATGTGGAACTGGTCGCCGTGGCCGATGTGGACCTGAACCGAACATTGGAACTCCGGAAGCGGTTCCCCCGCACCCGGGTTTACCAGGACTGGCGCAAGCTGCTCGACAAGGAAGGCAAGCACCTGGACTCCGTCAACGTCTCCACCCCCGACCACATGCACGCGCCCATCGCCATGAGCGCCATGCAACTGGGCAAGGCCGTCTATTGCCAGAAGCCGATGACCCACGACCTCCACGAGGTGCGGCAGTTGTCGCAATACGCCAGCAGCCACCGGCTAGTCACCCAGATGGGCATCCAGATCCATTCCACCAGCCAATACCGCATGGGCAAGGTCCTCGTGCAGGCCGGGACCATCGGCAAGATCAAGGAAGTCCACTCCTGGGTTTCCCGGTCCTGGGGCGATCCCGGCCCACGGCCTGACAGCAGCGATCCCATTCCGGCCGGATTTGATTGGAACCTGTGGCTTGGGGTTGCGGCTGCGCGGCCATTCCTTGGCCACAATTACTATCATCCGTCAAACTGGCGCAAGCGCCTCGATTTCGGGACCGGGACACTCGGCGACATGGGATGCCATATTCTGGACCCGGTAATGGGGGCGCTTGGCCTGGGCCCGGCGATCTCCGTGCGCTCGGAGGGGGCTGCTCCCAACCAGTGGAACTGGCCGGTGGATTCCCGCATCCACTATGTCTTTGCAGGGACACCCTTGACGGCGGACAAGACCCTTAACCTCACGTGGTATGACGGCGCGCAGAAGCCCCCGGCTGATGTCCGCGCCCTGCTGGAGGGAGATGAAAAGCCCGACAGCGGCTCCATCTTCGTCGGCACGGAAGGCACAATGGTCCTGCCACACGTCGCCCGTCCTCTGCTCTATCCGGACAAGAAGTACAAGAACCTCAAGTACCCCGAGGTTGCGGGAGACGATCACTGGGATCTCTTCATAAAGGCATGCATCGGGGGCGCGCCGACCACGGCTGGCTTCAACTTCGCCGGGCCGCTGACAGAGAACGTTCTGCTCGGCTGCGTGGCCTATCGCTTCCCCCAGACCACGCTCAAGTGGAACTCCAAGGCGCTCAAGTTCAACGAGTCGGTCGCCAACGAATTCGTCCGCCGCACCTACCGCAAGGGCTGGAAAATCAAAGGGCTCAGCTAAAAGCCAGGCAGGATTTCATAGTGCGTAGCCGCCGACGTCAGTCGGCGCTAATTCACGGGAATGGAAATGAGCGCCGACTGATGTCGGCGGCTACGTGGCAGCCAGGAACGCTGGGTCAGGCGGGCTTCTCCGACCGCAGCGCAATGGCCTTCCGGATCAGGGGGGTATTATTGGTAATCAGTCCGTCCACACCCATGTCCAGCAGCTTGTTCGCGGTCTCCAGGTCGTTGATGGTATAAACCCAAAC
>JAPLUA010000298.1 GCA_026397855.1 Verrucomicrobiota bacterium
CTCGGTGGAGAAGCTCGTGCGCTACCATCGCGACCTCTGCCGCCTCTGCCATAACTTCGTTTCGTTCCGCGATTTCTACAGCCGCAAGGAGAAGGCCATTTTCCAGGCCGGCACGCTCTACCTCGACCAGCGGAGCTGCGAACTCTGCCTGACCGTGGAGGATCCCGGCAAGCACGGCGTGATGGCCTCCCTTGCCGGCACCTATCTCGCCTACTGCGACTGCGTCCGCAAGGGCACAGGCGAGAAGATGCAGATCCTGGCCGCCTTCACCGATGGCGATTCGGACAACCTGATGGTCGGTCGCAACGGCATCTTCTATGATCGCAAAGGGCGCGACTGGGATGCGACCATCACCCGGATCATTGATAACCCGATCAGCATCCGGCAGGCCTTCTGGTCGCCCTACAAAAAGGCCGCTCGGCTCATCCAGGAGCAGGTCGCCAAGCGCGCCGCCAACGCCGACGCCGAGGCGACAGCCAAGCTGGCCGAGGCGGCGGTGAAGCTCGAGAAATCGCTGGATGCGGCCCACGCTCCTCCGCCTCCTCCTCCGCCCGTGGCGCTAAAGCAGAAGATGGACCCGGGGCTGATTGCGGCCTTGAGCGTCGGCGCAGCCGGCGTGGGCGGCATGATCGGGGGCATCGTGAGCGGCTTCCTGAATTTGAAGGGCATGATGCCCCTGGGGATACTGGCGATCATCCTCCTCATCTCCGGCCCCTCGATGATTATGGCCTGGCTCAAGCTGCGCAAGCGCAACCTGGGCCCCATCCTCGACGCCAACGGGTGGGCCGTCAACGCCAAGGCCAGGATCAATGTCCCGTTCGGCCGCTCCCTTACCCAGGTTGCGGCGCTCCCGCCCGGCGCCCAACGCAACCTGGTTGATCCCTACGCCGAGAAGAAGAGCCCCTGGCCGAAGCTCATCCTTATCGCCGTCATCCTCACCATCGCCTGCCTCCTGCTCAACAGCATGGGCTACATCTACGATTGGACCAACGGCCGCCTCGGCACAGAAAGGCCGACGAAGGCTGAGAAGGCCGCTCCCGCCTCTTCGCCGGCCCACGACGCCACTGCCAAACCGGCGGAGGCGAAGAACTAAGACTAAGGCGACCACCGCCAGTCCATTTATGCCTCACAAGCCCAGACAATCCGGGTCTGCCCCGCTCCGGAAGATTATCGCCCTGCTCCAGCAGGCCTACCCCGATGCCCATTGCGAGCTGAACTACTCCAACCCGCTTGAGCTGCTGGTAGCCACGATCCTTTCGGCGCAATGCACAGACAAGCGGGTGAACCTCGTCACCGCAGAGTTATTCCGCAAATACCGGTCGGCGACCGATTACGCCGAGGCGCAGCTTCCGGAACTGGAGCAGGATATCAAGTCCACCGGCTTCTTCCGCAACAAGGCGAAGAGCATCAAAGCCTGCTGCCAGGCGCTCGTCGAAAAGCACGGCGGCCAGGTGCCGCGCACGATGGAGGAATTGACCGAATTGGGCGGCGTGGGGCGCAAGACCGCCAACGTGGTGCTCGGCAACGCCTTCAACATCAACTGCGGCATCGTGGTGGATACCCACGTGGCGCGGCTGGCGCAGCGCTTCGGCCTCACCGGGCAAAAAGCTCCGGAGAAGATCGAGGCGGAGCTGATGGACCTGGTGCCGCGGGACCAGTGGATCCTGTTCAGCCATTGGCTGGTCTGGCATGGGCGCCGCCGCTGCAACGCGCGCAACCCCGATTGCCTTAACTGCGAAATCAAGGCGCTCTGCCCCCGCATCGGCCTGCCCGCGGCAACTGTGGCCCCGGCCTGAAGGCTCCGCGCCGCCCTCGAAGCATGACGTCCCCGCATCCCTGGCATTGGGTGTCCTCCGGTCCCTGCGATCCCGCCTTCAACATGGCGCTGGACGAGGCCCTGCTCCAGGCCGTGCCCCGCCTGGGCCGGCCGGTCCTCCGCTTCTACGCCTGGACCGAGCCTGCCGCCTCCTTCGGCTATTTCCAAAGATACGCTGACATTGAGCAGATGACCCCGCTCCGCCCGCTGGTGCGCCGGCCCACGGGTGGCGGCCTGGTCCCGCACGACGACGACTGGACCTACAGCCTTGTGTTCCCGACCGGCGACGAATGGTATTCGTTGCGCGCCACGGAGAGCTACCAACGCATCCACGAATGGATTCAAGCCTCGTTCACAAGCCTTGGCATCGAGACTGCGCTTGCCCCGGCCTGCCGGAAAGCGCAACCCGGGCAGTGCTTCCGCGGCCATGAAAGATCCGATTTGCTCTGGCACGGACAGAAGATCGCCGGCGCCGCCCAGCGCCGGACGCGCGACGGGCTGCTCATCCAGGGGTCCGTGCAACCGCCGCCGATTTCCCTAAAGCCAGCCTCCTGGCACGAGGCGATGTGCGAGGTGGGGCGGGCGAGGTATGGAGCTGACTGGGTAAAAGGGGAGCTGCACCCCACGATCGGCGAACGCGCGCAGGTGTTGGCCGCCCAGAAATACTCTCAGCCCGCCTACAACCGGAAACGATAGGGAATCAGCCCGTGTTTCCGCGCCCCCGGCGAGCCGATCCGGCAGGCGGAAGGCGGTTGTCCCTACTTGATCAGCTTGAATTGGCCGATCAACGGCAGCGGCTTGCACTCGCCCTTAGCCGCGTTGATGATGCCCAGCACTGTCAGGCCAAGAATGCCAATCCACACGACGGGCCAGATAAGGCACCCGATGAAGCCAAGCAACGGGATATGGGACAGGACCATAGAGAGGATGGACACCCCCACGCTGCAGATGATGGCCGCCAGGAACAGGACTACGCCCTGGTTGGTATGGTAGCGGGCGAATCTCGATTCCTTTGCTGCCAACAACGGCACCAGGAACAGAATCCCCAGGTAGGCCAGAACCGCGAAGATCTTGTTCTTGTCCACATCGGCCGGATCGGGTGTCTCCCCGTCAGCCAGCGGAGTGGCACCGCCAAGCGCGGTCGGGACGGCTGCAGGAGGTGCGATTGATAGCTCAGTAACGCTTCGAATGGGCACCCAGCTTGACGACCCTTCCTTGCAGACCGTGGTTTCCGGGGTCAATACGCCTCTCTTCAACAACGCCAGCAGGTCCGCAGTATCCACAGGACCGCATTGCTGACCGTTCTGCATGTATTTCCATGTGCTCATAAATCAAAACTGCGTTTTCATCTGAAACTACGTGTGTTTGTTTGCCTCCTTACGCTCCCGCTTAAGTCTATAGCCCATAAGCCGCGAATGTCAAATTACGCGACCACAAGAATATCAGCGCACCGGCAGGGCGGGTGCAAGACAGAATTCTTCAGGTCAGAATGAACCAATCTTGTGGGCACATTTGACA
>JAPLUA010000095.1 GCA_026397855.1 Verrucomicrobiota bacterium
CGCGCGGAGTATGTGAATGCGCTGCGGGAGAAGGTGTTTGGCGGTTGGCCGGCGGGGAGCGGAGCCATCAAGCCGGAGTTGGGTGGAGAGTCAGCCGAAGGCGGCTTGCGCGTCCGGTGGTATCACTTTAAGAGCCAGCTGGATGTGTGGCGCCGGCTCGTGGTGGTGCAGGATCCCAAGGTAAGGAAGCCGGAGAAGGTTCTCCTGACTGTGCTGGATGCGGAGAGCCTGACCAATGCGCCGGCGAAGTGGCTCTGGCTGGGAGGCGCGACGCCGGCGGCAACCGCCGACTTGCGGCGGGAGATGCAGGCCCGGAACCTGGCCCTCGCATTCTTTGCCCCGCGCGGAGTCGAGCCCGCTGCGTGGCAGGCCAACCCGAAGACGGCGAACCAGGTCCGGCGGCGTTACATGCTGCTGGGCCAGACGCTCGACGGCATGAGGGTGTGGGACATTCGTTGCGCCGCCCAGGCGGTCAAAGCCCTGCCCGAGTTTAAGCGCATCCCCCTCTTTGTTCGCTCGAAACGGCAGATGGCAGTCAACGCCGCTTATGCGGCCCTGTTCGAGCCGCAGATCGAGCGGCTGAAATTGGAAGGGCTACCCGCAAGCCACACCGAAGGCCCGGATTACCTCAATGTGCTGAAAATGGGGGACATCCCGCAGGTGCTGGAATTGCTGGGCAAGCGGGCCGATGTGAGCGACCCCTGAGCCGCCGCCCCGCACAGGCGGGGATCCTGGTTCATGCAGCGGCATTCCCTTGCCGCGCGATTTCGTATCTGCATAAGCTAAAGTGCGCAATTAACGAATGTGCATCAGTTGGACCCGGAAAAGAGGTATTAATAAAGTCTTGTCAGCAAGTGCAGCACGGTGTAGCGTTCTAATGGCACGCCGCCTGTATAGGGGGCGGCCGTTGCTGTGACACTTATTTCTACGATGATCCTCGGGCCCTTCGCCGCCGGCGCGGGGCTCTTGTGCTTGCGGCTCGACAGATTCCGGAGAATCCTCGTCGGGGCCGTGACGGTTGCCATCTGCTGCTGCGCGCTGGCTTTGACAAGCCTGCCTGCTCCCGTGGGGGTGCCGGGCTTCCCGCTGAGCAGCCACCACATCAACCTGCTGATGCTGCTGATCGAGGCCGGCATGGGGCTGTATGTGGTGTATGTCGGCGTGCGGGCGCGGCATCCGCTCATTGTGGCGCTGATGCTGGCGCAGGCGGGCCTGATGTTCTGGTTCGAGTGGACCCACGGCTCGCACCTGGAGGCAGGCCAGAACCTGTTCCTCGACAAGTTCTCCGTCATCATGGCCCTGATCAACGGTTTGGTGGGCGGGGGCATCTGCCTCTACGCGCTGGGCTACATGCGCGAGTACCACGAGGTGGCCCATCGCGAGGTTGCGGACCGGCGGCCGTTCTTCTTCGCGCTGCTGTTTATCTTCATGGGCGCGATGTTCGGCATCATCTTCTCCAACAACCTGCTTTGGCTCTTCCTGTTCTGGGAGATCACCACCCTCTGCTCGTTCCTGCTCATCGGCTACACGCAGACCGAGCAGGCGCGGAAGAACGCGCTGCACGCGCTGGTGATCAATCTGGCGGGCGGGCTGGCCTTCGCGCTGGGGATTGTCTGGTTTTACCGGCAGACCGGCAGCATTGAGCTGCAGACGCTCATTGCATCGAAGAAATCGCTTGTGCTCCTGCCGGCGGCGCTGCTCTGTTTCGCGGGAATTACCAAGTCCGCCCAGCTTCCCTTCTCGAGCTGGCTTCTCGGCGCGATGGTGGCGCCGACGCCTGTGTCGGCCCTGCTGCATTCGAGCACGATGGTGAAGGCCGGTGTGTATCTCGTGCTGCGGCTGGCACCCGTGGTGACCGGCACCCCGGTAGGGTTGATGGTGGCGCTGGTGGGGGCGGTCACATTCCTCGTCGGATCCCTGGCGGCGATCACGACCAGCGACGCGAAGAAAGTGCTCGCATGGTCCACCGTGGCGAACCTGGGCCTGATTGTGCTGTGCGGTGGGATCGGCACCTCTTCCGCCGTCTGGGCCGGCGTGCTGCTGATCATCTTCCACGCCGTCGCCAAGTGCCTCCTGTTCCTCTGCGTGGGCATCGTCGAGCACAAGCTGCACAGCCGGGATATTGAGGCCATGTCCGGCTTGATCCTGAACCTGCCGCGCGTGGCGGTGATGATGCTCATCGGCATGGCCGGCATGTTCCTCGCGCCGTTCGGCATGCTGATCAGCAAATGGGCCGTGCTCAAGGCGGTCGTGGATGCCTTCCCCGCCTTGTCTGTCTTCATCGTGTTCGGCAGTGCGGCCACGCTGTTCTTCTGGGTCAAATGGATGGGCAAGCTGCTGGAGGTAGTGCGGCCTCGCCTGGATGTGGACGGGCGGCTTGATCCGGGCGAGAGCGTCGCGCTCTACGGCCTGTCGGCGGCCGCCTTCCTGTCGTGCCTCTTCTTCCCGCTGATTTCCTCGGCCTTCATCGAGCCCTATGTCGCGGGCGTGTTTGGCGAGTCGGTGGCGATGAGCCATGGCAACATCATTATCATGACCATCATGATGGTGATGGTGATGCTCTTCCCGCTCAGCTTCATCAACTACGGGCGCGGCGTGAAAGTCATGGACGCCTACCTGGGCGGGGCGAACATGCAGAGCAGCGTGCGCTTCCTGGGGTCGGGCAACCAGGCGCAGGATGTGACGATGAACAACTATTACCTGCGCGATTTCTTCAGCGAGGCGTGGCTGTCCCGCTGGGGAGTGCGCTCGGCAGCCGCGATGCTGGGCGTCATGCTCGGGCTGGCGATCTGGACTGTCCTATGAGCACGCGCGTCCCTGGCAAGATATTGGAGCGCGGACATTCCTGTCCGCTCCCGCAGCTTTCGCAACCCACGGCGGACAAGAATGTCCGCGCTCCGATGCATACCACATGAACCCTTGGCTTCGCATTCTGCTTTACCTGGTTGCCGCCCCCGTGATCGGCGGCCTGCTGGCGGGCTGGGACCGGCGGATTTCGGCGCGGATGCAGTCGCGCCAGGGGCCTCCCATCCTGCAGCCCTTCTACGACGTGATCAAGCTCTGGCACAAGGAGAATATCGTCGTTCGCCGCTCGCAGAACTTCTACATTCTCTTCTTCCTGCTGCTGGTGGTGTTCACCGGCGCGCTGTTTTTCGGCGGGTCAGACCTGCTGCTGGTGATCTTCGCCCTGACGCTGGCCGCGATCTTCTTCGTGCTCGGCGCGTATAAGGCCAGCTCGCCCTACAGCTTCATCGGCGCCGAGCGCGAGCTGATCCAGATGATGGCCTACGAGCCGATGATCCTGCTGACGGCGATCGGGATGTACCTGGTGACGAAGAGCTTTCAAGTGCACCAGATCGCCGGGCACCCGACGCTGCTCGTGCTCGCGCTGCCCGGGGTGTTTCTCGGCTTCCTCTACGCCCTGGAGATCAAGTTCCGCAAGTCGCCGTTCGACCTCTCCTGCTCCCATCACGCCCACCAGGAGCTGGTGCGGGGCATCACCACAGAGTTTTCCGGCCGCGAGCTGGCCATGATCGAGGTCGCGCACTGGTAAGAGAACGTGTTCCTGCTCGGCTGGGTTTATCTCTTCTTCGCTTCCTCCCCGGTGCTCGGGGTGGCGGCTTCCCTGCTGGTGTTCGGATTCGTCATCTTCGTGGATAACGTGTTCGCCCGGCTCAAATGGCAGGCGGCCCTGAAGAGCGCCTGGATCGTCGCGGCTGTGCTGGGCTTTGGCAATATCCTGGTGCTGTCGCTCCTCCGCTAAACCTATGCTTGGCTTCAAAGAATCACCCTGGATCATCCACTACGATGCGTCGAGCTGCAACGGCTGCGACATCGAGACGCTCGCCTGCCTGACCCCGCTCTACGATGTCGAGCGCCTTGGCGTCGTGAACACCGGCAATCCCAAGCACGCCGATATCTTCCTGGTGACGGGTGCCGTCAACGAGCAGAGCCGGGATGTCATCCGCAACATCTATCACCAGCTGCCCGAGCCGAAGGTGGTGGTCGCGGTGGGGATTTGCGCGGCCAGCGGCGGCATCTTCCGGGACTGCTACAATATCTGCGGGGGCGTGGACAGCGTCATCCCGGTGGATGTCTATGTGCCCGGCTGCGCGGCGCGGCCCGAGGCGATCATTGACGGGGTGGTTAAGGCGCTAGGGGTCCTGGAGCGGAAGCACCGGGAGATGGTCGCCATTGCCAACAGCATTGACAAGATTCTCTACCTGCGAGCGGAGGCAATCGACGCCCCGGAAATCCTCGCCTTGCAGAAGGTGGCCTACCAAAGCGAGGCGGAGATCTACGGCGACGACAGCCTGCCGGCGCTGCAACAGACCCTCGAGGACCTGAAGGACGATTTCGAGCGCCGGCCGCAGCGCGAGGCTACTGTGCTGGGCGCCCGGGATTCCAGCGCCGCCGGTCCGGACCGGATCGTCTTCCTGAAAGCCGTGGTCAACGGGAAGATCATCGGCTCCGTCCGTGGTTACGCTGTGGATAGCACTGCCTATCTGAGCCGGCTCATCGTGCATCCCTATTTCCGCAAGCGCGGGATCGGCCGCCGTTTGCTGGATGAGATCGAGAAGGCTTTTCCCGGGGTAACCCGCTTCGAGACCAAGACCGGCCAGCAGAGCAAACGAAACCTCTACCAGTTGGCCCAGCGGGGCTACGAGACTTTCAAGACCGAGCCCTTTACGCCCGCCATCACGTGGGTTTGCCTCCAGAAGGAGCGCAAGCCGGCGATCCGGTCGGAGACACCTGTTTTGCAACCATGACACCCATATCCCAGGAACAGACGCTCGAGTTGATCCCCGTTGATAAGCTGCTGGAGCGGGTCCAGGCGATGCACCAACAGGGCTACCGGCTGGTCCAGATCAGCGCCACCCGGCTGCCCGACAAGCTGGAATTGACCTACAGCTTCGCCCTCGAGGGCCGCGTGGCGCAGTTACGGCTCCACCTGGTAGATGACGTGCCCTGCGTGCCGAGCATCAGCTCCATCTACTGGTGCGCTTTCCTTTACGAGAACGAGATCCACGATCTGTTCAACCTGGCCGTGGAGGGCATGGCGGTGGACTTCAAGGGCACCCTGTACAAGACGGCGGTCAAGTATCCGTTCGGGAGCACCAAGCCGCCCGTGGCGAAGGCTGGAACGGCCACGGCAACCTCCGCAGCCTCCACGCCCGCGCCAGTGCCCCCGCCCCCCTCGGCAACAGCCAACACCCGCTAATGAGCCGCACGTGTTACCAATCCCCCGGAGCGCCGGCATTCTGCCGGCTTAGACCGTGCGTGCTGAACTCCGAGTTAGCATCGTTTCTGGCGTGCTGTGGGCTGGGGCTATTCCTGGCGTGTAAGCCGGCAGAATGCCGGCGCTCCGGGATTGGGGCATGCCGGCGCTAGTCACTTTACCTATGTCACGCACCATCATTCCCTTTGGCCCCCAGCACCCGGTCCTGCCTGAGCCGGTTCACCTCGACCTGGTGGTCGAAGACGAGAAAGTGATCGAGGCCCGGCCCTCGATCGGCTTTGTCCATCGCGGGCTGGAGAAGCTCGTCGAGAAGAAGGATTACGTCGAGTTCGTCTATATTGCCGAGCGCATCTGCGGCATCTGCAGCTTCATCCCCGGACCAACCTACTGCCAGGCCATCGAGGCGCTCATGAACATTCCCGTCCCGCCGCGCGCGCATTACCTGCGCACGGTCTGGGGCGAGCTGTCGCGGATTCACAGCCATCTGCTGTGGCTGGGGCTGATGGCGGATGCGGTGGGGTTTGAGAGCCTGTTCATGCACTCCTGGCGCGTGCGCGAGAAGGTGCTGAACATCATCGAGGCCACCACCGGCGGCCGTGTCATCTTCGGCTCCTGCAAGATCGGCGGCGTGCGCCGGGACATCGGCGCAGATGCCATCCGGCAGATGCTCGCGGATCTGAAGAAGATCGAGCAGGACACGCGCGACATCACCAGGGTTTTCCTCGATGACAGCTCGGTGAAGGACCGGCTGTGCGGCGTCGGCGTGCTTTCCCGCCAGGACGCCTATGAGCTGGGGTGCGTGGGCCCGATGTTGCGGGCCAGCGGCGTGGCGCAGGACATGCGCCAGCTCGGCTACGCCGCCTTCAAGGACCTGGACTTCGAGCCGATCACCCGCACCGAGGGCGACTCCTACGCGCGCTGCGCCGCGCGGTGCCAGGAGATCTTCCAGTCCATTGACCTGATCCGACAGGCCCTGGGGAAGATTCCCGACGGCGAGATTGCGGTGAAAGTCACTGGCAACCCGAACGGCGAGTTCATGGCGCGCACCGAGCAGCCCCGCGGCGAGGTGGCCTATTGCATCAAGGCGAACGGAACGAAGAATCTGCAGCGCTTCCGCGTGCGCACCCCGACCTTCGCGAACCTCCCGGCTATGCTCAAGCTGTTGCCCGGCTGCGACCTGGCTGATGTGCCTGTGCTGGTGCTCACCATTGACCCCTGTATCAGTTGCACGGAACGTTGATATGGCCTACTTCCAAATGTCCAGGCTGGCCCTGAAATGGGTCTTCGCCAAGCCGGTGACCAGCCGGTATCCCTTTGAACCCCGGCAAGCCATCGCCGGCTCTCGCGGCCGGCTGGTGTTCACCAGGGACACCTGCGTCTATTGCACGGTGTGCGCCAAGAAATGCCCCACCGGTGCCCTCGTGGTGAATCGCGCGCAGAAGCGCTGGACCATTGACCGCCTGCTCTGCATCACCTGCGGCTACTGCGTCGAGGCGTGCCCGAAGGAATCCCTCGAATTGACCACCGATCACGGCTCGCCGACTGTGACCAAGGACCGCGAGTTCTGCTGATCAGCTTTTGACCCTCCGGGCGCGCAACCGGGCGGGAAATGGAGGAGCACGTTTCCGGGGTGCCGCGGAATCAAGGGCCTAACGGATCGCGCGCGCTCCGGGCGCGGTGTTGTTCGGCCACGAACCGGCACCAGTCGTCCATCCCTTGGCCCGTTTTGGCGGAAGTTTCGAATATCCGGGCCTTGGGGGCTGCGCGCCGGATGTTGGCCAGCGCTGTCTCGCGGTCGTAACCGCAGGCCTGAGAGAGGTCTGTTTTGCTGATGATCACCACATCCGCCGACTGGAACATGGGTGGATACTTCAGGGGCTTGTCCTCGCCCTCCGTGACGGATAGGAGGACGACGCGCAGGTCCTCGCCGAGGTCGTAGGAAGCCGGGCAGACGAGGTTGCCGACGTTTTCGATGATCAGGAGATTGAGGCCGTTGAGGTCTATCTGCCCCACCGCGCGTCCGACCATTTCGGCTTCCAGATGGCAAACCGTGCCGGTGGTGACCTGCACGACCGGCGCGCCCGACTCGCGCAGGCGCCGCGCGTCGTTGTCCGTTGCCAGGTCGCCGACAATCACGCCGGCCTTCAGTTGCGGTTGGAGCGCCCGGACGGCCTCGCGGATGAAGGTGGTCTTGCCTGAGCCGGGGGACGAGAGGAAGTTCAGGACGAGCAGGCCGCGCGCCCGGAAGAAGCCGCGGTTCCGCTCGGCGAGGCGGTCGTTCTGGTCGAGAATCGCCTGGCGCACTTCGACGGTCCGGTGATCTCCGCCGTCCGCGTGGGAATGCGGGTGAGTGTGGGGGTGATCATGGGGGTGCCCGTGCCCGTGTTCGTGGCTATGGCTATGCTCATGGCCGTGGACGTGTTCATGATGCCCGGCATCAATACCCGCCGGCTTCTCGCCGGGCAATCCGCATCCGCATTCGGTACACATTAATCAATCTCCAGTGAGGCGACTTCCATTTCCCGGCCCGCGCGGAGCTCTCCGCTCGGGGTGTGGCAGCCGGGGCACTCGGAGAACATATCGTCCGACTGGAATTCGCGCGAGCATTTCGCGCACCAGAACCGGGCCGGCACGTGCTCGATGGTCAGCCTGGCGTGCTCCGCCAGGGTTCCCGCCGCCAGCGCCTCGAAAGCAAACTCGAGGGCGTCCGGCACCACGCCGCTCAGCGCGCCGATGCGCAGCCGGATCTCATGCACACGGATGGCCCCGGCCTTGCGGGCCTGCTCCAGCGCCACATTCAGTGCGCCCTGCATGATGGATAATTCGTGCATGATCTTCCGCGAGCGTCGAACTGTCCGCTCCCCGGAGCCGCGGCTCGAAGCCGCCACCGCTGCAAGGTATTTGGCCCGCGCCGGTCTGACAAACGATTTGTTGCCGTGGGCAAAGGCAAACATCAGGCGTGACAAGCGGCGGGCGGAGGATTAGAACTGGGCCGCTCAAATGATCTTAACCGGCGTCCAATGAAATCGGCCATCCCAGTCATCGCACTCTGCTCCACCATGCTATCCACCGTTGCGCAGCCCAAAGTGGCTTCAGTCGCTCCCGACCTCCTTATCATCAATGCTGCCGTCCATACGATGGACCAGGCCCTGCCCGCCGCCGATGCGGTGGCGATTCTCGGCAACCGCATCGCAGCGGTCGGTTCGACGGCGGAGATTCGTCCGCTGGCTGGTCCGCGGACCCGGGTGATAGACGCGGGGGGCAAGCTGGTCCTGCCCGGGTTCAACGATGCCCACGTGCATTTCCTCTCGGGCGGGTTCTCGCTCGCGAACGTGGATCTGCGCGACGCGCAGTCCCCGCAGGAAATGGCCCGGCGGCTGGGCGAATACGCCCGGAAGCTGCCCAAGGGACGCTGGATCCTTGGCGGCGATTGGGACCATGAGAGATGGCCGGGGGCGCCGCTCCCGACCCGGGAGATGATTGACGCCGCCACGCCCGATAACCCGGTCTGGGTCAGCCGCCTTGACGGCCACATGGCGCTAGGCAACACCCTCGCCCTCAAGCTCGCCGGCATTACCAGGGAAACCAAGGACCCGCCCGGCGGCCTGGTTGTGCGCGACCCCAAAACCGGCGAGCCGACCGGCGTCCTCAAGGACTGCGCGGAGGACCTGGTGGACCGCGTGATTCCGGAGAAGACCTTCGAGGAAAAGCACATTGCCGCCCGCGCGGGCACGGACTACGCCGCCCAGGTGGGCGTCACCAGCCTTACCGACATGTCGGCCGGGGAAGATGTCGGCCTCTATCAGTACATGCTCGAGCACGGCGAATTGAAGACCCGCATCTACGCCACCCGCTCGATTGTTTCATGGGAAACCCTCGCCAGGACGGGTGTCCGCGCCGCGTTTGGCAGCGATATGCTGCGGATTGGCGCGTTGAAAGGCTTTGCCGACGGCAGCCTCGGCTCCTCGACCGCCCTCTTCTTCCAGCCCTACAGCGACACCCCGGACACGCGCGGTCTCCTGTTTGACCAGATGTTGCCGGAGGGCATCATGCTCAAGCGCGTTGAGGGCGCGGACAAGCTCAGCCTGCAGGTGATGATCCACGCCATCGGCGACGAGGCCAACATGCGCATCCTGGACATTTACCAGCAAGCCGCCGACAAGAACGGGCCGCGCGACCGGCGGTTCCGCATCGAGCATGCCCAGCATCTGCGGCCCGCCGAAATTGCCCGCTTCGGCAAGCAGAAGGTGATTGCCTCCATGCAGCCTTATCACGCCGCCGACGACGGGCGCTGGTGCGACAAGCGCATCGGCCCGGAGCGATCGAAAGACACCTACGCCTTCCGATCGCTCCTGGACGCCGGCGCGGTGCTGGCTTTCGGATCGGACTGGACGGTGGCCCCGCTCAACCCGATGGAGGGTCTCAAGGCGGCGGTGACGCGCCAGACGCTGGATGGCAAGCATCCCAATGGCTGGCACCCGGAGCAGAAACTCACGCTCGATGAGGCAATCCACGCCTTCACCGTCGGATCCGCCTACGCCGAGTTTGCGGAGCATCTCAAGGGCACTATCACCCCGGGCAAACTGGCCGACATCGTCATGCTCGACCGCGACATCTACAAGATCAACCCGTCAGATATTGACAAGGCGCGCGTGGTGCTGACCGTGATGGATGGCAGGATTGTGCATGAGGGGAAGTAGGGGGGGGACGTGATGCGTGATGCGTGAAACGTGATCGGTGGAGCGTCGAAGCTCCAGCGCGCGACCAACGTCTTTTCACGCATCACGTATCACGCATCACGTATCAGTTCGGCGGCCGCACCTCGAGCTGGTTATCCACTTTACCGGCCCCGGCGACACGTTCGGCGGCGGCGCCGATGGCTTGCCGTTGCTCCTGGCTCTTTACTTTTCCCGTGAGCGTGAGCAGGCCGTTCACTGTCGATACGGAAAGAGTGTCCTCGGCAGCCAGGCTGACCGATGAATCCTGGAGAATCTGTGCCAGGACCGCCTTCTTGAGCTCGCGCTCGGATGATGGGGCGGTGGCGGGAGCGCCCTGGGGCGGGGGATTCGCCCCGGCCGGGCCCGGTTTGCTTCCGGGCGGAGCGTAGTAGTTATAGACGCTCGCGGCCAGTTCCTTGGTGGAGGATTCCACCCAGAACTGCTTGTCGAAATGAGGGCCCTTGACGAAGTCGTCGGCGCTGATATCCAGGTTGAGCGCATTGCCGCCTCCAGCTACCCGGACGGCGAAAGGGGGGACGAGATACATGTAGTTCGGATCCGGTGGGTTGGCGGGTTTGATGACCAGGAACACGACTCGCCCGCCCGGCAGATCAATCATCAGATCTTCCACCACGCCCAGGGCTGCGGATGCCTTGCCCGCCAGGCGCGGGCCGATCAGGCTGGTGCCGGAGGTCATCTGGCCGGACTTGGCTTGCGCGCCTTCGGTCGGGAGGCTGAAGAACTGAAGCGCTTCCGAGAGGCGGGCTGTATCAATGCTCCCGGCCCAGTTTGCCTTGGGATACTGCTGGGCTTTGGGAAACGTTTTCTTGTCCGACTTAACCCAGCTTTCCTTGCCGGGGGAAAGGACGAAATTGCCGGGGGGGACCAGGGCGCCGGATGCATCCGACTTCGAGGAAACCAGCGCGAGCGCGATCTTCCCGGTCAAGGGATCGAGGGCGATATCCTCGAGTTTGCCGAGGTTGCTGCCGTCTTTGCCCTTCACGCGCTTGCCGATCAGGTCGGTGGCGCGCTTCATGTAGCCAAGCCGCTCAGGGACGTAACCGGGCTCGCCTGTGGGCTTGGGAGAGTCGGTGGACGGGTTGAACATTGGCGGATCAGAGGTGGCGGCTTTCTGGGAACTTGCCGCCTGAGCGGGGGAGATTGCGCATGACAAGGCTCCGAAAGCCGCCGCCAGCGCAGTCAATTGCAGGATCTGAGATCGTCGCAACAAGCGATTTCTTGCATCCTTGCGCCAGGACGCCAAAGCCTGTCACGCAAGGGATGCATGGTTCATTTGAATATAACCGGGTTCGCTTCGGCAACCCGACGCACGCTCGGGTGTGCAGTCGGGCCGGAGTGTCTATTAAAGAGGTCGCCATGGCAACACCGATCGGGGGCTGAGCGCGCATTGGGTGGGCGGGGCAGGTTTCGTGCGACACGGTGCGGAATGCGGCTCGCTTTCAGGGGGCGACAAGCGCATAATGGGGGCAGGATATGGCCAACGAAAACCTGGATACAAATCAGAAGGCGCAGCAGATCAACCTCGACGCCAGACGCTACGGGACATTCGCCGAAATCGGCGCCGGGCAGGAGGTTGCGCGCTGGTTTTTCCGGGCCGGCGGCGCGGCCGGCACGGTGGCCAAGACCATTTCCGCCTACGACATGGCGGTGAGCGATGCCATTTACGGCCCGACCGACTATTACGTCAGCCGGCAGCGGCTCCGCGCGATGCTCGACTACGAGTATGACCTGCTGCTGGAGCGGCTGGACAAGACCCGGGGCGGCAAGACGGCATTCTTTGTTTTCGCCAACACCGTGGCCACGCGCCGCGAGGAGGGTCAGGGCTGGCTGGGAATCCGCTTCCAGGCCGAGTCGGGCTCAGACCCGTCTGAGATCATTATCCATGTGCGGATGCTGGACAAGGAGACGGTGCGGCAGCAGGAAGCGCTGGGCGTGATCGGGGTGAACCTTTTGCACGGCGCTTTTTACCTGCACCGGGAGCCCGAGGCGCTGATCCGGTCGCTGCTGGACAACCTGACCTGGGAGCGGGTGGAGGTGGACATGATCCGGTTTTCGGGCCCGGCGTTTGGGCGGTTGGATAACCGCCTGATGGCGCTGCAACTGGTGCGGCAGGGGCTGACGGAGGCGGCGATGTTTACCGCCCACGGCGAAGCCGCCCAATGGGCCGAGGTGCTCTACAAGAAGCCGGTGCTCGTCCAGCGCGGGAGCTTCCACCCGGTCACCAAGGCCACCCTGGATGTGCTGGAGCGGGCGCTGGAGCGGTTTGTGCAGGAGCCGGAGCTGAAAGGCGAGCCGCCGGTGGTGCTGATGGAAATGACCCTGAGGCACCTGACGACCGCCGATGGCATTGACGAGGGCAATTTCCTGAACCGGGCGGACACGCTCGGCGCGCTGGGAAAGACGGTGCTGATCTCAAACTTCCGGCGCTTCCACCGGCTGGCTGCCTATCTCTCCCGTTACACCAAGCGGCCGATCGGCCTGGCGCTGGGCGCGTCGAAGCTGGCGGAGATCTTTGACGAGAGCTTCTACAACGAGAGCGAGGGGGGGCTGCTGGGGGGGCTGGGCCAGCTTCTCAAGAACCAGGCCCGGCTTTATGTGTATCCCCACCTGAACCTCGATTCCGGGCGGATGATCACTGTGGAAGAGTTCCCGGTCCCGCCGCATTTGAAGCACCTCTACACGCACCTCGTGGAAAACCGGTTCATCCAGGGCATCCGCAATTCCAATGCGAGCCTGCTGTCAATCCGCTCGCGGGACGTGATGGCGCGAATCCAGTCCGGGGACGACTCCTGGGAGCAACTGGTGCCGCCGCCGATTGTTGAGGTGATCAAGCGCGGCCGCCTGTTCGGCTACCGCTGCTGACCTGGGGCCGCCTGCAGTTCGAGCATCACCGCCGCGTAGCGCCGGCCATATTCGCGCTGCGATGCGGAGTCGAAGTGCAGGACGTCGCCTTTGTCCTTGAGGCCACTGGAGGGTGCGCAGCCGGCGGCGGGAAGGGTTTCGGGCAGCTTGGCAATGGCCTCGTTCACCACGCGCGCGTAGGGCGTGTGCTCGGGGCCTCGGTCGTAGAGGAACTCGCCGATCTGCCCGGCGACGAACGGCAGGTTTGGCGCGTTCAGGTCGGTGCGGATATCCTTGACCATTTGGGCCAGGCGGGCGCCGTAGGTGGTGGCGTTGGTTGAGGCGCTGGAATCGCTTTCCCCCTGGTGCCAGAGAATGCCCTTGAGCGTGCCGTCCTGCATGGCGATCTTCACCCGCTGGACGGCGTTGGAATAGAGGTCGCCCCCGTGTTCCCAGCGTCGCAGCGGCGTGGCGCCCAGGGCGCAGGAGACCAGCCCGATCGTCACGCCGGGATCCTTGTCCGCCATGGTTTTGCCGAACGACAATCCCGGTCCGACCCCGAGCATGCCCGGCCTGTCGTGCGTGACCGGCTCGACGGCCGGCTCCCACTGGTTGGCGAGTGTGAACATGAGCACGCGCGGGTGAGTCGTCTTGTCCTCCGGGCCGATCTTGCCCCGGCCGGCCATGTTGGACTGGCCTATGAGCAGGTAGATATGAAGCTTTTCTTTCACGGGAAGCTGGACTGGTTGGGCGGGTGGATTGGTTTGCGCGCCGGCAGCGAACGCGATCAAAGAGGCGCAAAGGAGGGTTCGGGTTAGCATACTGATTTTCCGCCAAGACATGGTTGGCTAGCCGCCAATCAATGGCGGAATCGGGCAGTCGAGGGTGTCCGCAATCGCGCGCAGCAGTTCGGCTTCCATCTCCTGGATCACGCCGTCGGCGGCGACGGTTTGCGTGCAGGCATTCAGCAGGTTCTTCTTGATCTGCGGCACGGCTTGCGAGAGGCGATTCAGCGCGGCATCCACGTGCTCAAGATTGCATTCCTCCGGGGGAAGCAGGCTGAGGGGAACCTGGGCGTTGTAGCCCAGCGGTTGCGCGCCCTGCTGGAAAGCAAATTCGGTCTTGTCCGGCTCATCCTGGCCGACATAGGCCAGCGCCGACAGCAGCACCGCGCAATCTGGTGCCAGCGGCTTCAGGGAGTAGTATTGGACTGTCGGCTTGCGGGCCTGGGTAAAGTAAGGTTCGAGGTGCCGGAAGACGATCTTCTGCAGGACATACTCGAACAGGTCAATCTCACCATCGCTCTCGACGAGCCTCTGCACGGCGGCGTGGAACTGCTGGAATTGCGCGGGCGATAACTGCCGCAGGCCGGGCAAGGCGAGGTCCACGAGCGGCAGCCTGGCCTGGGTGGCGACGGCCTGCACTTCCGGCCAGATCCGGACGGTTTCCTGGCAGATGCCGGCGGAGGTCGCGGCTGCCAGTTCGTCGCACTGCTTGTGGCGCACGCCTTCGTCGTCGCTCAACAGCAGCGCATAGACCATCGTGCTTGCGCCAAGGCCCTCGCGCGCGGCGGCCTGCAGGCTGGCCGGGATTGAACCCTGCAGATCGGTGGCGTATTGCAGGTGCGCGGTGGATGGATTGCCCATGGCAGGCATCACGGCGTGCGCTGCAATGAGGGGCGTCACAAGCCCGGCGGCGCCTGCAGGCCCGCGCGCCATGCCCGGGATAATCGGCGGCAGCGGCGCTCTCCGCGGCGCGGCGGACGCGGGCGGCGCCGGCTGGTCCACCCTGACGTCGTCCAGCTCCGGGAAGGTGCCGTCGAAGCTCGGATCAATGGCGCGGATGCGCTCCGCCAGCGGCGGGTGGGTGTCCATCAGGTGAAAGAACGATTCGCCCATGCCGTTGCCGAAGAACATGTGGCTGGCTTCCGCGGCATGGGCATTTTCGAGCTTCGAGCCGCAGCCCAGGCCGCCGATCTTTTTCAGCGCCCCCGCCAGCCCCGCCGGGTTGCGCGTGAACTGGACCGCCGAGGCATCCGCCAGGAACTCGCGCTGGCGGCTGACGGCCGATTGGATGAGCCTCCCGAAGAGCACCCCGATCCAGCCGATCAGGACCAATGCCAGCCCGAGCAAGGGCAGGGGGTTCTTGTCCTTGCTGCTGCGGCTGCGCGTGTAGAGCAGCACCCGGCCGATCACGGTCAGGCAGAGGATGCCGAAGATGATGCCCATCAGCCGGAGATTCAGGCGCATGTCCCCGTTGAGAATGTGGCTGAACTCGTGGCCGATGACCCCTTGCAGCTCGTCCCGCGTCAGCAGCCTAATGCTGCCCTGCGTGACGGCGACGACCGCGTCGCTCGTGGAGTGGCCCGCGGCAAACGCATTGATGCCCTTCTCCCCGGGCAGAACATAAACCTGCGGCACCGGAACCCCTGCGGCGATGGCCATCTCCTCAACCACGTTCAACAGCTTGCGCTCATCCGGGTCGGTGGTGCTTGGATTCACGAGCTGCCCTCCGAGGGAAGTGGCCACGGCACTGCCGCCGTGGGCCAGCTCCATGGTCTTGAAGCCGCTGCCGATCGCAATGACGGCAAGGGTTCCAACGGCAACTCCAAAGAAGAGGTTCGGATCCCACAGCGCGATGGGCGCCGCCTCGGCGTGGCCCTGGTGTTGGCCCAGGCCGACGCCGGTAAAGACGACGAGCGCCGCGGCATACACCGCCAGGATCAGCAGCGCCACGCCGCAGACGAAATACACCACCAGCAACTTGGTGTTGCGGTGGGCCTGGGCCTGTGTCTCAAAGAAGTCCATCGCGCCAATCAGTCATTGGCCACTGGCACCTCAGAACGAGACCTTCGGCGCTTCCTTCTCTTCCGGCTTCTCAATGACGAACAGCTCCGCCGGCCCGAAGTTGAACGGCCCGGCAATCATGTTCGTCGGGAAGGTCTCCCGCTGTGTGTTGTAGCCCATCACCGAATCGTTGTAGGCCTGGCGGGCGAAGGCCACCTTGTTCTCCGTCGAGGTCAGCTCCTCCATCAGGCGCATCATGGTGGTGTTCGCCTTCAGGTCGGGGTAAGCCTCGGACAGGGCAAACAGGCGCCCGAGCGTGCCGGTCAGGGCGGCTTCGGCGCCGGACAGATCCTTCATTGCCCCCGCCTCACCGGGGTTCTGCGCCGCGCGCGCGCTGGCGGTGGAAGCGGCATTGCGCGCGGCAATGACGGCTTCGAGCGTGCCGCGCTCATGTTTGATGTAGCCCTTGGCGGTCTCGACGAGATTGGGGATCAGGTCGTAGCGCCGCTTGAGCTGCACGTCTATTTGCGCGAAGGCGTTCTTGTAGCGGTTGCGCAGGGCCACCAGCCGGTTGTAGGCGCCAACCACCCACATCAGGATGAAGAGGATCGGCACCACCACCACCAGCACCAGAATGATAATCAAGCCTTTAACCATAAATGTCCTTTCGTTTGTTGCCTAACTGCTAGGCCAAAGCGGACCAGCGGGCAATTACAAAATGGGGGAGGGATTGGAACCGCAGGGTTGCACATCCGAAAACCGAAGGCCGAAATCCGAAGGAAGGCCGAAACCCGAAGTCCGAAAGGGGTGGTTGGGGGCTGTTGGTTTGGCATTCAGCCTTCGGATTTCAGATCCCCAACCACCTCCTCAACCCCGCCTCCGCCCGCTCCGCCTCTCCCGGCAGCGCCTCCAGCAGCCGCCCCAGCCCCCCCTCATCCCCGCCCTCCGCCACCTCCTCGATTTCCCGAAGGTGCGCCCCAAACCCGACCATCCCGAACGACAAACTGATCCCCCGCAGCGAATGTGCCAGCTGCCCCGCCTCCTTCAGCCGCCCCCCCTTGACCAGCACCCCAATCTCGACAACCTGCCCAGGCAGCTCCGCCAGAAAATCCACAATAATACCCCGCACCCCCTCCTCCCCCAGATCCGCGCAAAGCTGTGCCGGCCGCCCCGGGTCGAAACCGACGTCGGGAGCGTGAGGAGCGTGAGGAGCGTCGGGAGCGTGCGGCACCCCATGCATCTTCAAAACCGCCCCCAGCTCTTGCGCGGTGTAGGGCTTGCTCAGGTAGCCA
>JAPLUA010000427.1 GCA_026397855.1 Verrucomicrobiota bacterium
CGCAGGCCATCCGTCAGACCGGCCAAACCAATCGCCATGCTCTGGAACGACTCCACGAGGCGCTCAACGCCGAAACCGGCGTTCCTTTGCGGGTCGAGTCCCACTGGGGGGACAAGCACGCCGAGGACGTCAAGCAGTTGAAGCGGTTGGCCATCGTGCTCGCCATCCAGTCGCGCGCCGAGTTTCTCGATGGCCGCACCAACCATTCCGCCAGGTGTCTCGCGGACGTGATCCGTCTGGGGCAGGCCCTGGCTCGGGGCGGGATCCTTTCCGACGGCGTCAACGCGCTCACCCTAGAAACCCTCGGCGCCGCCACCCTTCGAGCCCAGGTGCCCAGCCTTGACGCGGAGTCGTGTCGGACTGCGGCCCAGCAGTTGGAGCACGCTGAGCCGCTGCGCGAACCCCCGGAGCGGACATTCAAAACCCAGAAAGACTGGGCCACCGCCAGCTTCGGCCTCGCCGGGCGGGCAACCAGTCTCTTCCTGGGTCAGGCCGAAACTAAAGGCCGGGCGGAGTTCGTGCGCCGCCATCAGGATGTGGTTCGGCGCACCCGCCGCCTGATCCTCTCGCTCGCTGCCCGGGCTGTCGAACTGGAGTCCGGCCAGCCGGTGAGCAGTCCTTCCGCCCTCGTTCCCGCCGTTCTCAAGTCCGTCCCCCTTGATCCGGAATTGGGCACACCAATAACTCTAATTCATCAGCAAGAGCCCGGCAGCGGCCGGGATTCAGTTCCCTGAATCCATCTTCTCCCCGGCGGCCTGCCAGCCGGAAATGCCTGCGGTGAGGTGCTTGACGTTCGTGTAGCCAAGCTTCTCGGCAGCCTTGGCCGCTCCCTCGTAGGCTCGGCAGCGGGGACCGCCGCAGTAGGCGACCACGAGGGCGCCTTTGTCCTTGGGCAGCAGGTTGGCCAGCTTGTCCTTGGCCCCGGTGAAGTCTATGGCGCTGGGGATGTGG
Source organism: Verrucomicrobiota bacterium (assembly GCA_026397855.1). Classification (GTDB taxonomy): domain Bacteria; phylum Verrucomicrobiota; class Verrucomicrobiia; order Limisphaerales; family UBA8199; genus JAPLUA01. Next base: position 952 of record JAPLUA010000427.1, read on the forward strand.
CCCTTCGCCCATTTGTCCGTGCCGTTGGCGTCAAGCAGGACAACCTGTTTGGCCGAGATGGCGGCCTTGAGTTCCGGGACGGTGATCTCCGGATACTGGCCGGCATACACGTTAACCGCCAGCAGGGCGGCAATGGCGGGAAGGATGAATCTTTTCATGGTCTTTATTACAATGCTCATTTCTAGTTGCTTACTTTGCTTATCAGTTTAACTGCGTTACCCGGTCAAGATGCCACAGGATTGCCCCCTGTCCAGCGGGGATCGTGGAAACGTGCCGAGCGTGCCGAGCGTGCCGAGCGTGCCGAGCGTGCCGAGCGTGCCGAGCGTGCCGAGCGTCGGGAGCGTAGAGCGTAGAGTGTGAGGGGCGCCTTCCCGCGCTCCACGCTCCACGCTCCCCTACCGGAGATTCCTGCATTCGACCAGTTGAACCCAGCGGTAGATGCCGCCGCGGTCGAGGATGGGAAAGACGCCCAGATCCTTGATGGACTCGAACTCCAGGGCCAAGGGCTGCAGATACTCCGTGGGGGCGGGTTTTGCGGGCAGCGGCCCCGACTTGCCAGTGAGAACCGACCTGAACCACGCCGCGAGCGGGTAACGAGGCAGGTCGGCTTCGGCTACATAAAGGGCATTCTGGCCTTTGCGGGCCTGCTGGTAACGGTATTCGGGCCAGAAGAAGAACTGGTTTTCGGGAATCGGGCCGAGAATGGAATAGACCAGGGGCTCACGGCCCGCGACAGGCCGTGCCTCCGGCAGGTAGAATGAGAGCAGGCCCGTGAGGCCGTAGTGGTGCGCCACGATGAACACGGGTTTGCCTTCGGCCAGCAACCGGGCTCGGGCCGCGCTCACCATGCCGGTGGTGGCCTTCCATGCGCGAATTCGCCTCAAGGGATCTTTATCCGGCGGCAGCGGCTTCCCGATAACTTTCTCCACCAGGCCCGGCCCCAGCAGCAGGACCATCGCCACCACGCCAAGGATCAGGCCCGCTCGCAGCCAGCCAACCACCCCGCGAGCGCCCTCGCGCCAGCGCCGCTCCCAATAGAGGGTCATCAGGCAGAGCAGGGGCACGGCTGCCGGTGCAATCCAGTTTGGCTGCACCTGTGAGTGCAGCGTGTAGATCCAATGCCCGATAAACACCGGTGCCCCCATGCAAAAGAGGTAAACCATTAGCCCCCGGCGGGAGCAGGCAGATGCGCTGCCGGGCGAAGGTGTTCCTTCCGGCTTCAGCTTCCAGAACCGCACCATGGCCCACAGGGCGGCGACGAGGAACACCGGATTGAGCAGCACCAATTCCGCTCCGGTGAAATCCAGCAGGTGGTGCAGGGATGGCTTCCAACGCTCGCCCAGGCCGGCGTTGTCCGAAACATGGGAGAGCGTGACCCAGTGGTTTTGCACGTTCCACGCCAGCACCGGGGTCATCGAGAGCAGCACAACCATCAGCGCCAGCCACGGGCCCGGACGCCGCAGTTGCGCGCGTGCCGGGGCCCACAGCGCAAAGAACAGCCCCCAGCAGACGACTTGGTAAAGGGCGCTGTATTTGCTGAGAAAAGCCAGTCCCATGGCCAACCCCACCCCCAGCCAATGCCAAATAGTGGCATCCTCCTGCACGGCCCGCCAGCCCAGCACCATCGCCACTGTCCAGAACATCACCAGCAGCGAATCAATGGTCAGCAGCATGGTGCCCGCGGCCAGCAGGGGGGTGACCGACAGCACCAGCAGCAGCCAGAACGCCGTCCGGCCGCCGGCCAGCCGGGCCATCCAGCGCAGCAGCAGCAGAGCCATCGCCGCGCCAATCAAGGGCGATAAGAATCGCACGCCGAACGCTGTGTCTCCCCCAATGGAGGTTCCCAGCCATTGAGCGCCGGCGATCAACGGGGGCTTGCTGTAATACGACAGCGCCAGGTGTTTGGACCAGAGCCACTGGTAAGCCTCGTCCTTGCTCATCTCGATCGCGCCGCCGGCGATATACACCAACCGCCCCAGCGTTGCCGCCACAATCACCACGCAACCCAGGCGAAGCCAATGTTCACCCGGCGTTGCCGCCGCCCAGGTGTCCGGGCCCGCGCCAGGCGCTTCCGCCTCCAACTCCGGGTGCAGCAGCGACGGCGCTTGGCGCCACCACAGCGGGAACCAGCGTCTCCCCACCCCCAGCCACAGCGCGTTCAAGCCCACAAGCCCCGCCACGGCGTAGCCGGACCCGATAATCGCCCCGACCAACACGTCCGCCGGGTAATGTGCCCCGAGGTAAACGCGCGAGAAGGCGACCGCTGTGGCCAGCGGCAGCATCACCCGCCAGCTTCGGCGATAATAGAAGAAGGCGATCATGGTGGCGGCGAACCAAGTGGCCGTATGGGCCGAGGGCATGCTCCGGCCGTCGGTCTTGCCGCTTGCCAGCCGCGCATCCGTCATCCGATCCATCGGCCGCTCTCGCCCGATTGCGTGCTTGAGCGGGTTGATCACCAAACCGTCCCCAAGCGGCAGAATAACTGCCAGCATCAGCACCAAAACGCGGCCCCGTCGGCCTCCTTTGCCTAACAGCCAAACCGCCAGCGCAGCCAGGATCGGTCCGAAGATCACGTTTCCACTCAAGAATCGCATCACCCCGTCCAGCGCCGGATGGCGCAAGTTGAGGCTGACGAAGTGGAGCAAATCCGAATCCATGGCACGCAAAAAAGCCATCGGACCAATCATGTCTGACGACAAGGGACGTTCCAAGGACAAACCGACCGACCGGGCGGGGCCAGTTTGTTCTTGAGCTGTCCGTAGGCCGGTTTTAGGATGAAATCTCGGCATGAACAACGCGCACATTAATTTGTCCATTGTCATCCCGGTTTACAATGAGGCCGAGACGCTGCCTGAACTGTTCCGGGAGCTGAAGCGTGTACGGGATGCCGAGCTGCGCAATACCGGGCTGCTGGAGATTGTGCTGGTGGACGACGGCAGCAAGGACCGGAGCTGGGAGCTGGTTTCGGCCGAGTGCGATCGTGACCCCGCCTACGTGGGGATAAAGCTGTCGCGGAACTTCGGTCATCAACTGGCGCTCGCCGCCGGGCTGGAGGCGGCGCGGGGGGATGCGGTGGTGTCCATGGATGCGGACCTGCAGGATCCGCCGGCCCTGATTCCCGAGATGCTGGCCGCCCATCGCCAAGGCTATGACGTGGTTTATGCCACTCGAAAAAGCCGAGGGAGCGAACCCTGGTCCAAGCGGGTGTCGGCCGCCCTGTTCTATTTCGTGATGGAGAAAATCAGCGGCGTGCCCATTCCGCGCAACACGGGCGATTTCAGGCTGCTAAGCCGACGGGCGCTGACGGAGCTGGCGAAGCTACGGGAATCACACCGGCTTTTGCGTGGGCTGGTTCCCTGGATTGGCTTCCCGCAGACCCAGGTAATGTATGACCGCGCGGACCGGGTGGCGGGGGAAACGCATTACCCCTGGCATAAGATGATGCTCCTCGCCTGGGACGGCATCACGTCAATGTCAAGGGCGCCGCTGCGCCTGGCATATAGCGTGTCAATGCTGCTGCTGACGGTGTTTTTGGGTTATGTGCTTTACGTACTGTTCAACCACTTTGCCCGGGGCGACAAGCTGGTGCCCGGGTGGACCTCGTTGATGGCGACGATCACCATCTTCGGAACGGCGCAGCTGGTCCTGCTGGGGGTTTTTGGCGAATACCTTGGACGCATCCACGAGCAGGTCAAGCAGCGGCCGCTCTACGTTATTGACCAAATGAAAAGGGCGGACGCCTGGGGCGATGGCAACGGAGGTGGCGGGGCCGCGCGGGGAGAACTTCAAACGCGGCCATGACGCAGGGTATTTCGACCATGGGTCAGGCCGCGCCGACGGAAGCAAAGCAGGTTATGCGGGCGGCGGTGATAAGCCTGGCGGTCATCACGCTGTTTCGGCTCTGGTGCGCCACGTGTCTGGAGCTGGTTCCCGATGAGGCGTATTACTGGCTTTGGTCCAAACACCTCGCCGCTTCGTATCGCGACAAGGGGCCAGCGGTGGCCTGGACGATTGCCATCGGCCGGGTGCTCTTTGGCGACACCGTTTTCGGCATCCGGGTAATGGGAGTCCTGCTCGGTGCCGGAACGGGCTGGCAGTTGTTCCGCCTGGCGCAGCGGCTGTATGACGATCGCACCGCTTTGTGGTGCCTCGCCGTGGCGCTGGTCTTTCCCCTGTTTGCGATCGGGTCCATCCTGATGACGATTGACTCGCTGAGCGTGTTCTTCTGGGGGTGGGCGGCGAACCTGTTCTGGAGCGGAATCCAGACGGGGCGGTTGCGCGACTGGCTGTTGCTGGGACTGGCCATCGGGCTGGGATTCCTATCCAAGTTTACGAACGGGGTGCAACTGGCCTGCATGGGCCTGTTTCTCCTTTGGTCGAGGCCTCACCGGCATTTCATCTTCTCGCGCCAGAGCCTTGCCACGCTCCTGGCGTTTGGTTTTTGCCTGATACCGATCCTCTGGTGGAACATTCAGACCGGCTGGGTTCACGCCATGGCGCTGCACGACCGTAGCGGGGTGGAAAGCTCGTTTCATATTCGTCCCAAGGAAGCCTGGAACTACCTGGGCGGACAACTGGCGGTGGGCTCGCCGTTGCTCATCCTCGGCATGGTGGTGGCCGCAGTTGGCCTGTGGCGAACTCATAGCGACGAGGCGCGGGTAAAGCACCTGTTGACCCAGTATGTCCCGTTGCAGACGGTGTTTCTATTCTTCAGCCTGAACAAAATGGGGGAGGCGAACTGGACGGCGCCGTCCCTCATCACCGGCATCGTTATGTTGGTGGTGTTCTGGCGGGACCTATTGGGGCGCAAGCGTCAATGGCGGTGGCTGGCGTGGTGGGGTTTGGGCATTGCCCTGGTGATGACGCTGGGCATTCACCTCATGCCGATGTTCTCGCTGCCCCGGAAGATGAACCCGCTGCGGCGGGCCGAGGGTTGGCCGGATTTCGCCCGGCATATCCAGCAGGCGCGCCTGGAGCACCATGCCGATCTTCTGATCGCCAACCACTATTCCTACTCCAGCCTGATGGAGTTCTATCTGCCGGACCGCCCGACTTGCTACCTGCCGCCCGCGCCCTACGGTTCCAGCCAGTACACGCTCTGGCCGACCTACGAGGTGAAATCCGGCACGCGCGCGCTCTATGTCACCGACGACCTTTTCCCGCCTCTCTGGAATCTGTCGCAACAGTTCAGCCGCTACAGGCTGGTTGATGATTTCTGGAGCCAATACCGCGGCCAGCCGATATACCAGTTTCAGATCTACCTGCTCGAAAAAGATTAAGTCCTTTGGAATAAGGCATGATGACGGGAAATAGCATGACCGCCCGCACCCAACCCGCAGACAAGAAAGCTTCCCCGATTCCAGGCTCCGCAGCCCGATGGAATGCGGCAGCGTGGGCGCTGTGGCTGGTGCCGCTCCTGGTGATCTCTATAGCGGTGGTGGCCAAGCCGGGTAACCACAGCCTGACATCCCTCTACCAGGATGCGGTGGCGCGATGGTGGAGTCGCAAAACGCTCTACGAGGGGCCCGGTGGCATGAACTACCTGCCCCAGTTCAGCATATTCTTCACGCCTTACTACCTTTTTGGTCAGGCGGCCGGCGACATTCTTTGGCGTGCCACGGCGGCGGGAGGACTGGCCCTTGGTATCCTGCTTTTCTGCCGTGCGCCGGCGCTCGCCGGCCGGCCCGGAGCCTTCTTCTGGGTATCGCTTCTTGCTATGCCCCTGTGCCTGCAAGCGCTGCAGTTTGGTCAGGCCAACGCGCACCTTGCCGCCGCGCTGCTCCTGGCGGCCTGGTGTTTGTGCTCGCGGCGATGGTGGACGGCCGTGGTCTTTCTCGGGTTGGCGACGGCTATCAAACCGCTGGGAATCGCAGCCATCGGTCTGGCCTGGGCTGCCTATCCCCGCTTATGGTGGCGCCTGGGGATCGGATTGGCCCTGTTGCTTGCGCTCCCGTTCGCCTTCGGCCCGCCCGGCTACGTTTGGAGCCAATACCTGGCCTGCGCGGACAACCTCCGCCAATGTTCCGGAGTGACGGAACACCGGTTCGCCGACCTGAACGGGCTGCTCCGCACCTTCGGGATCGCTATGGGCGGCCAGGTGTCCCTCCTGTTGCGAGCCGCGGCGGGAATGCTCCTCATGGTCTTGTGCTGGGGCTTCGCACGACGTCACCCGGAACCGCTGCGTGCACTGGTCTGGCTCGGTGCCACGGCCGGCTTTCTCATGCTCTTCAATCCCATGACCGAGGCCAACAGTTATGCCGTGGTCGCGCCCGTCCTGGGATTAATCGCCTGGCGGAGTTTCGCGCACGGAGAGCGGACAGTCGGCTGGGTTCTGGCCGGCGTGGCTTTGAGCATGGGCCTGCTCCCTGAACCTTTGAGGCCGCTCTTTGGCAACTACTTCGCGCTGGCCTGGTATCCGGCCATGACCCTCGGATTCCTCGGATTGCTGGCCTGGATGGCTTCCCGGCCGCCCTCCGGCAGCCATGCCTCGAACGGAGCCTGATCTACAAGTCCTCACGTATCATGCATCGCGTATCACGTATCCCCCCGCTCCGACGTCTTCAGAGAAGCGGCAGATACCCGATATAATGATCAACCGTGGTTGACCCCATCACGAACGGCGCGGTCTCCGTAATCGTGTAGCCCAGCTTCTTGTACCAGGCCACGGCCTGCGCGTTCTTAACCATTACGCCAAGCCAGATCCGGTCGGCTGCGACCACGCGGGCACACTCTTCGGCGCAGGCCATCAGGCAGTGGCCAAGCCCAAGGCCCTGTTTCGACGGCAGGACGTAGAGTTGGTGCATATAAAACCTCTGCTCGGTGCGGGCCTGGTACAACTTGGCGTAGCCTGCCACCGTGCCATCCGATTCGGCAACCAACCCGGTCACGTCCGGGTCTGCGAAAAACGCTTCGAGCTTTGGCACCGCTGGCAGGTCTGCAAGCGTCCAGCGCCGGGGAGTTGCTGAAACCATGGATGGCGATGATGCTGGCAGTAAAAACTGTTTCATTGGGTTATGCGGGGCTATTTTGCCGAGGGCGGCTGGCGCCCTGCCAGCTCTTTTGCAACTGAGCCATCAGGCTCTGGACAAGTTTGGCGCTGGCCGGGTCTTGGGCAAGGTTGGTGTTCTCCTATCGTCCGCGGCGATGAACAGGAAGAATGTTGGGCTTTTGCGGCGCGGCGTTGGTCGCAGCTGCGGGCATTGCTGCAAATGCGAGCGGGAGGGGAGTCAGGAGGAGGGAGGAAAGCTTCATATGAGACGGATCGAGATATTTGATGGA
>JAPLUA010000020.1 GCA_026397855.1 Verrucomicrobiota bacterium
CAGCTTCTCCCAGCCGTAGCCGCGCTCGGCCATCGCCGGGTAGGCGTCTGATTCCTTGAGCGCGCGCACCTTCGGGTCCTGCTGGAGCAGGGTGTTGTAGGCGCAGGCGGACGAGGAGAAGAAATACCGGCGGGCCCCCGCGCGATAAGCGGCCTCGATCATGTGAGTGTTGATGAGCACGCTGCGGAGGCATTCCACGCGAAAGCGCTCGATGAAACCCATGCCGCCCATGTCCGCCGCCAGATTATACACCTCGACGGCATCCTCGCAGAGGCGCTCGCAGTTCTCCCCGACGCTCAGATCCATGTGCAGGCATTCGACCCCGGGCACGCGCTGATACCACTCCGGCAGCGGTTTCTTGTCCGCCACGCGGATGCGGGTGAAGCCCTTGTTGCTGAAGTAGCGGGCCAGCGCGCCGCCGATGAATCCCCCGGCGCCCCCGATGACAATCAGATCATCCTTCTTGAGCTTCGGATCCTTCTCAATCAGTCGTTTCGTCTCTTGCATAATCAAGTGCCTGTTCGTTTATACGCGCGTTTTTGTTTTGGCGGCACGCCGGTGGCATGGGGTCCAGACTGCAAGAGCCCGGTTTGTCATTCACGCTTCGAGCGTGCCAATGCTTCGAGAATGCCACCCGCCCCGGGTTGCTGGCGAGCTTAAAGTGGCGAAGCAGGACAATCCGTGTAGCCGCACGTAGCCGCCAACGTCAGTTGGCGCTGATCTGTCCTGCGAAGGAAGAGTGCGCCAACTAACGTTGGCGGCTACTTGGGATTGAATCCGCCCTGGCGGACGCCAAAGCCGCAGTTAAAACTGGCTTTTGCGCGCAGCGTGTGGCTTACTCCGGATCCCTTTATGATGGACGCCCAGAGATCCGGTCGCGCCGGTTCGACCCGTTGCCGGAACCAGCGCCCCGCTGGCTTGCGGAACGCCCCACTTTAACGCTCACGGATGAAACAGCTCATTCTCATAGATTACACCGTCATCGCGATCTATATCATCGCCTCGTTCGCCATCGGGAACTACTATCATCGGAAGGCCGGGGCGTCGGTGGACGAATACTTCCTCTCGGGCCGGCGCACGCCGTGGTGGCTCATCGGCCTGTCCATGGCGGCGACCAATTACGCCATTGATTATCCCCTGGCCATCACCAAGCTGGTCGCCAAGAACGGCGTCATGGGCACCTGGTACGTGTGGTCGCTGGCAATCGCAGGCATTGCCACTACCTTCTTCTTCTCGCGGCTCTGGCGCCGGGCCCATGTGATGACCGATGCCGAGCTGGTCAAGTATCGCTACAGCGGCAGGCTGGGGAATGCCCTGCGCATCTTCAAGGGCGTCTATTTCGGCGTCATCATCAACTGCTTCGTCCTGGGGTGGATCTTCAGGGCGCTCATCAAGGTCATGACGGCGCTGACCCCGTTCGGACCGTGGCAGATTCTCACCTTCTTCGTGGTCGTCACCATGATCTACACGATGACGGGCGGGCTGGCGGCGGTCATCATGACGGACTGCGTTCAATACGTGATGATCATGATTGGCGCCATCGTGCTGGCCTGCTATGCCGTGGCCCACGTCGGCGGCATCGCCCAGATGTCGGCGAAGATCAACACGCTCTACGAAGGCAAACACTACTTGGACTTCTCTCCCGGCCCCGGCGGCGGGCAAGTGATGCCGTGGTCGGCGTTCTTCGTGTATCTCTTCATCCAATGGTGGGCGAACAAATACTCCGATGGCGGCGGCAAGCACATCCAGCGCATGAGCGCGGCCCGGAACGAAACCCACTCGGTGATCGGCACGTTCATGTATTCGATTCTCTACACGCTCTCGACCTGGCCGATCATCCTGGCGGCGCTCTGCTCGCTGATCCTGTTCGGCAAGCTGGCGGACCCGGAGATGGGCTACCCGCGACTGATGACCCTCCTGCCCAACGGTGTGCTGGGTCTCTGCGTCGTCGGCCTGTTGAGCGCCTTCATGTCCACCGTCTCCACGCACTTCAATCTCGGCCCCTCCTACCTGGTCAACGACATCTACCGCGCCTTCTTCGTCAAGGACGGCACGGAGAAGCATTACATTCTCGTTTCCCGGCTCGCCACCGTGCTCGTGGCCGCGGCCAGCATGATCCTGAGCATCTACATCGAATCCATCGCCGACATGTGGCAATTCGTGTTGTCGTTTGCCAGCGGCGCGGGGATTGTCTGGATCATGCGCTGGTTCTGGTGGCGCATCAACGCCTGGTCCGAGTTCTCCTCGATGATCTGCAGCGCCGTGGTGGCCAGCTACTTCAAGCTCGCCCTTCCGGGGGTTCCCTACACCACCGCCCTGCTGGTGACGGTGACGGTGACCATCCCGGTCTTTCTGCTAGTGACCTGGCTCACCGCGCCGGTGCCCGACGAAGCCCTGCGCGATTTCTACAACAAAGTGAAGCCCGGCCACTGGGGCTGGCGTCGTATCGCCGACCAATACCATATCCAGCGCACGCCTTACCTGACGCGGGCCTTTGTGAACTTTCTCCTCGGCACAATCCTGCTCTTCCTGATCAACTTCGGAGTCGGCACGCTCCTGTTGCGCTCGCTCTGGCTGGGAATCGGGGAAATCGCCGCCGGCGCGGTGATCGCCATGGTCCTGGTGCGACGCATCCAGGCCGAGCCGCACTCGGAAGCATCCGAACCCGGCCTGCGCGTGCCGGAGGTCCAGCCTGTGGTCCTGGTGGAATCCGCCTGAGTTCGCCTGAATCCGCCCTGAGGGCGCGTCAGATCTCCTCGCCCTGGCTGAACACGCTCACCTTCACTCGCGGCGCGGGTTCCGGCGCGGATGGGCAAACCAGCTCCATCCGGTTTTCCCCCGCACGCAGGCGGGGCGGCGTGCCCTTGAGGCTCTGACGGCCCAGCAGCTCGCCGTTCGAGCCGAACACCGCGAAGTCATCCCCGCCATTGTACTCCAGCCAGCCGCCTGAGGGCAGCTCGACGGGAAACTCGATTCGCTCTCCGTTCACCGTGAGCGCCGGATTCTTCAGCGTCGCCTGGACCATCGGCAGCGCCTTGATCGGGCCGACGCGGCATTTCACCGTGCGGCCGGGCGGCAGGTTTTGATACCAGACGCTCACCGAGCTGACGACGTCGTAGCGAATCGTCTCGCGGTAGGCGTTGTACATGGATTTGCCGTCGTTCCACTGGTAGTTGCTCCAGCGCCAGGACTCCGTCTCCACTAGCGGCAGGTAGCGCGGCCCGGTGAAATCCACGGCCACGTAGCGGTCCGCAATGGCCCCGTAAGCCAGGTGCTGCGGGCTTTCGAGGCGGACGGCGATGAGTTCGCCCTGGCCGTCGCCCTCGATCCAAAGGCCCAGCGCCTGCTGCTTCTCCAGGTTGAGCGGCGGGACAAACTCGTGCGTGAGCCGGGTCCAGGCCGCGTTGCGCGGGACTTTGCCGGCGTTGGTGGCGGTGAGCAGCACGGCGGGCGCATGGGTCCCGTCCGGCACAGCGGCCACCGAGAAGGTCACGCCGTCCGCGGCGGTTTGCTTCCACGAGGTCATGTTGGTGCCGAAGTCCGCGATCAGCACGGCGCCCGTGGACTGGAAAGCGGCGGCGGCCATGAGCGATTCGAGCCGCAGCTTGAGCGGCTGCTCGCCGAATGCATTGGTCGCCTTCCAGGCGAGGGACCACGGTTCGGAGGCGACATGGGCCAGCGTTTCCAACCGGCGGAAGCGGGTCTGCCCAGCGGCGTTGGTGGAGAGGAGGAAGGCTTTGCCGGGCTCGCGGAGCTTGGCCTTGGCGGCCTCATCAAACGCGCCGGCATGGCGCAGGCCCTCGCACGTGCGCAGGATCTCCGCGTCGCGGCGGAGCAGCGGAATCTTCGCCAGCCGCTTGCGGTCCAGCCCGGCGGTGAGCGAGATGCCGGCATCCCAGCCGATGAGTTTGGCCCCCAGGTACTGGATCATCTCCGGAAATGCCGTGTCAATCTGGGGCGGGTTAAAGGACTGGAAATCCCACCAGCCGAGGTGCAGCGGCAGGAGCAGGTTGCCGTTCACGCCCGACGCGTGCATATCAATGTATTGCGCCTGGCCGCGCTGCGGATAATCCCAAGCCTGCCAGCGCGTGCGGTATTGCCAGAAATGGTGCCACATGGCGCTCATCTCCATCCCCACCGGCTTCTTAAGGTGCTTCTGGATCTCCACCACGAACTTGTCCGCCCAATACCAGCACTCGTCGTTGCCGCGCAGAATGGAGCTGCCGTCAATGGCATCCAGGTAGATGCCGTCGAAGCCGCATTGGTCCACGATCTCTGCATGGCGGGCGGCGATTTCAGTGAAGAGGGTGGACTCGACGTCGGGCACGAAGAGGCCGAAGCACTCCTTCAGATGCCGCGCCTTGTCGCCGCGGGCGTGGGCGGCGGCCTTGGTCCCGAGCGCGCCGCGCTGCACCTTGGTGAACCGCCAGGGCGGCTCCTTGCTCGCCCCGCCGAAGGTGATCAGCTCGTCGCCGACGTGCAGCACCACGCTGTTGTGCTCGAAGAAGCCGGTGACGGTGGTCATCGCGGCCGTGGACTCCGTGACCGGGACTTCTTTGGCGTCCGCGGTGAGATCCTCCGCGAGGGTGAAGGAGCGGAAGGCATCCAGCCGCGGATCGGGCACCGGTTGGACGTATTTGCTGTGCTTGTCAATGAAGAACGCATAGGTGTGGAAGATCGAGCCGATGCCCTCCTCGTGCAGGCGCGCGACGATGCGGGCGTAGGTGTCCCAGCCGTCCGGCCAGGTTTTGCGGTTCAAGGCGAACTCCCCGAACGTAAAGAAGCTCTGGCTACCGCCGTGGTTGTCAATCTGGGTGAAGCCGACGCTGTGGGCCATATCAATCCACTCCGTGACATTGCTTTCGGTGAGGGATCCGAAGTTGAAGAGATAGGAGCCGTGGTTGAAGGGGGTCTCGCGCGCCCAAGGTCCGGCGACCTTGCATAGCGGCAGTTCGCTGGCTGTTTGCAGCGCCTGCTGGAGCGCCGGGAGCATGGCCGGCATGGGCGCCGAACTTCGCCTCGCAGGAAGCGCGCAGTTCGTTCTGCAACGCCGGGAGGTTCTCCACGCGGGTCTGCAGGTTCAGCGAGAGAGCGCACGCGCCGAACGGTTCCGACGGCCGGCCAGCCACGCTGAGCGGCACGTTCAGGAATACCAGCGACTCTAGCCGGGGGCGGACCGCCTTGACCTGGAGCCGGATGAACTCCGGATGTGGCTCGACCCCGATCACCGCTTCCGCCTGCCCGTCGCCCAGGCGGATCGTGAGCAGGCCGTTGGTGTAAGCCGCCGCCGTCGCGGTCAATTCCTTGCCGTCGAGGCGCGCCAGGGCGCAGGGCACGCGCGCCCCTGGGCGCAGGTAGTTGGTGCCGGATGCGCGGTCCACGAACTCCAGATCCTGGCCGTCGGCGGAGATGACGTAGCGCAGGCGGGGGTTTTCTATCACGATCGAACCCTGGCCAGCGGCGCAGCTCGGGCTGACGCCGAGGCTAAGGAGCATGGCGATCGCGAGGGAGAATAGCGGGGCTGAGTGCTTGAGTTTCATAGCATTTGTCATTGTCCAATGTGCGCCGCCCATTCCGTTCGTTGGCGGCAACGCCCCCCCATTATCTGCCAGCCGCGCAGAATGACAATGCATGAATTGGCTTGAACCGGGAATCGGCGTTGCCCATCGTTACGTCATAAGCTCATGAGAACCGCTCTAACAGGTGCAATCCCCGTCCTCCTGCTCATCGTGTGCTTGTTTGCGGGATGCCAACAGGCCGGTCCGCGGGCATCCTCCGGCGCCGCGCTCCGCGTGGGCTCCGCCGAAGTGGATATCACCCCGCCGGTCGGCTACCGGATGGCCGGCTACTTCGTCGAGCGCCTCTCGACGGGCATTCACGATCCGCTGCACGCCAAGGCCATCGTGATCCAGCAGGGCCCGCGGCAGGTTGCGCTGGTCGCCTGCGATCTCATCGGGTTCTCGCTGAACGTGACCACCAACGCGCGCGTGCGCGCCAGCAAGCTGACCGGCATCCCCGTCTCGAACATTGTCATCTGCGCCACCCACAGCCACACCGGGCCGCTGTTTGACGGGCCGCTGCGGGAATACTTCCACGATGCCGCCCGCCAGCGCCACGGGGACGACCCGCAGGAGAAGGTTGATTACCCGGCTTTTCTGGTTGATCGCCTGGCGCAGGTCATCGTCGAGGCGCAGGCGCATCTCCGGCCGGCCCGGCTGCAAGCGGGCGTGGCGAAGCAGGAAGGGCTCTCGTTCAACCGCCGTTACTGGATGAAGAACGGCCAGGTCCAGTTCAACCCGGGCCCGCTTAACCCCGACATCGTGCGCCCCGCCGGGCCGATTGATCCCGATGTCGGGATGCTTCTGGCGCGCGGCAAGGACGAGCAGCAGCCCTTTGCGGGCCTCACCGTGTTCGCCGTGCATTCGGACACGGTGGGCGGGACGGAATACAGCGCGGACTACGCCTATTTCCTGCAGCAGGCGCTGCGCCGGGAGTTCGGCAAGGACTTCATCTCCGCCTTCGGCCTCGGCACCTGCGGGGACCTGAACCACATCAACGTGAATGAGAAGCCCGTTACCCGGCCGAAGTTTGCCGAGACGGAGCGCATCGGCGGAGCGCTCGCGCAGGGGGTCATTGACCGCTCGAAAAGCCTGCCTTTCATGAGCAACCCTTCCCTGGCGGCGCGCAACGCCAGCGTGCAGGTGCCGTTTCAGCAGGCTACCCCGGAGCAGGTCGCCGCCGCCCGCAAGACCATGGAGAGCTTCAACGACACCAACGTCGACTTCCTTGTCAAGGTGGCTGCCGTCCGCACCCTCGACCTGGCCGAGCGCGGCCCCATCTACCCGATGGAAGTGCAGGTGTTCCGTCTGGATGCCGACACAGCGATTGTTTGTCTGCCGTGCGAGATCTTTGTGGACCTGGGCCTGGTGATCAAGAGGGCTTCCCCATTCAAGCGGACGCTGGTGATTGAAATTTGCAACGACCGACCGAGCTACGTGCCGACGCTCAAGGCGTTTGCCGAGGGCAGCTACGAGGTCACCAACGCCCGCGTCAAGCCAGGCGCCGGCGAGATCCTGGTGGACACAGCGGTGAAACTGCTGGGGGAACTCAAGTCCGAATGAGGATCGTGGAGCGGGGAAGCATGGGAGCGTGGAGCGTGGGGCAACCTGCCTTCCTCCGCTTTCGGATTTCGGCCTTCGACCTTCCTTCGGCCTTCGGATTTCGGATTTCAGATTTCCCCCCATGACCCCCACCCGCCGTCTCAACGCCGGTCTGGTGCCAACGCTCGGCCTATTCACCACCATGATGCTGGTGATCGGCGGTGTCATTGGCTCGGGCATTTTCCGCAAGCCGGGCGTCATGGCGGCCCAGGTCGGCTCGCCCGAGCTGCTGCTGGGCGTTTGGATCCTGGCCGGCGTGCTCACCCTGTTCGGCGCACTCACGAACGCAGAGATCGCCAGCCTGATCCCCGAGACCGGCGGGCAGTATGTGTATTTCGAGCGCATGTATGGGCCCTTCTTCGCCTTCCTGTATGGCTGGGCCACGTTTGCCGTCATGCAATGCGGCTCCATCGCTGCTATTACTTACGTCTTCGCCGAATACGCAACGCATTTCGTGACGCTGCCCGAGTTCCAGGCCGGCCTTGGGGCGTGGTCGTTCCATGTGCCATTGGTGGGTGATGTGACGCCCCTCAAGGAGATCGGCACCAAGGGCGTTGCGGCGATCCTGATTGTCCTGCTGACTGCGATCAACTACGTCGGCGTCCGCTTTGGCGGCCTTGTCCAGAACATCTTCACCGTCGCCAAAGTTACGGCGATGCTGCTGCTGGTCCTGGGCGCGTTCTGCCTACCCACCGGCGGCGCCGTCGCCAATCTCACCACCCCGAGCGCGCATATCCATCTCAGCGGGCTGGCCCTGGTGGCCGGCATGGCGGCGGCGCTGCAAGGCGCTTTCTGGGCCTACGACGGCTGGAACAAGCTCACCTACATCGCCGGCGAAGTGAAGCAGCCCCAGCGCAACATCCCGCTCGGCCTGCTCTGGGGCATGCTCATCGTGACGGGCATCTACATTGTCATGAACGTCGCCTACGCCTACGTGTTGCCCATTGACCAGATGGCCCAATCCAAACTGGTCGCCGCCGACGTGGCGGAGCGGTGTTTCACGGGCGGCGGCCGCTGGATTGCCGCCGCCGTGATGGTCTCTACCTTCGGCACTGCCAATGCCACCATCCTCGCCACCGCCCGGGTCTATTTCTCCATGGCCCGCATGGGCCACTTCCCCCGTCGTCTTGGCAGCGTCCACCCCCGCTTCCACACGCCCGCAACCTCGCTCGTCGTCCAGGGAATCTGGAGTATCCTCCTCCTATTGAGCGGCACCTTCGACACGCTCACCGACACCCTAATCTTTGTAAGCTGGGCCTTTTACGCCGTGGGCGCCTACGGGGTGTTTGTCCTGCGCCGCAAGCTGCCCGACGCCCCGCGGCCCTATAAAGTGCCAGGCTACCCCCTGGTGCCGTGGACCTTCATCGTGTTCGCCGTGCTCTACCTTGTGTTCACGGTCTATAACGACATCATCGGCTACCAGGCATCGGTGACGGCCGGGAAGCCGGCCATGATCAACTCCGCCTTCGGCGCGGTGCTGACTTTGATCGGGGCGCCGATTTACCTCTTTTACCGCACCCGCCCACCGCGGCCTGCGCAGTCTGGCGACGCCCCGGTTAGCTGACTCCCTCCTGACTTCTGGCATAGTCCAGGTTCTTCGCAGGCGGCGGCGAGTAGTTGGGGGCGCTGTTCAGGTGTTGCGAAACCGCCGCATGGCAGGAGCACGAACATTCCTATCCGCCTGCGTTGCCGTCCTGTTCGCTTCGGCCGAACCTGGCTTGTTGGCCCCATCCCTTGAACGACAGTGGGAACAACAGGTTCCCCATGCGTGAGCTAGTGCGATGCTGGCGACAACTCACCCTCGCCTCCCATCCCCCACTAACTGGCTAATGGCTGGGACGAAGAAAACCTGGGGGAAGTGGTGATCTGGTTATTGCCGGCAGGGACAAAGCCTTTCAGGAGATGCAGGCAGACGAAAGCGGAATTGAGCAACGCCACCCCCCCCGTGAGCATTATCAAAACGGCTTGGTGGTGGTATTCTTGAGGTTCTTAGCTTGCGGGAAGGTGAATCGGGGGGCTCCCGAGGCCAGGGCCTGACCAAAGTCTAACATCGCCTGGTGTCCGATCTTGGTTATGGTCAGAGGGTCAATGAGCAGGCTCACCGCCGCCCCCGTAATGCCGCCTTTGATGCTTTGCCACAGATTGTTTGCCGCCCCCTTCTTCTTCACCGAGGCCACCGTGACTTCCATCTTGGGCGATCCTGGCTGCCGACGAAAAGTCAGGGTGTTGACCTGCGCCACCATCTCCTTGAGATGCTTGAACTGCCCTGCCTCGTAGCCAATGTCACAAAGCTCAATCCAAACAGGGCTGGTTTTGCTTCGCGCATTGAATCGCAGCCGCACCTCCGTGACCGTCTGGACGCCGTTGGTCACCGTGCCCGCCACCTCCACCCTGCCGCTGCCCCCGCCATTAACGGTTATGGAATTGAGGCGGCGGCGCATGAACCCACCCGCCTTGAGCTTCTGCTGGTGGCGTTGAATCTCGCCCGTGAGGTCAAACAGGCTTTTGTGCGTTCCCTGCCCCGTGAATTCGAACTCGCATATCGTGAGGAACGAGTGGCCGGTAGCATGCCGCTTTGCAGAAAGCACTTTCACCGATTGAGTGCTGCCGGGGCTGGTGAGGCTGGAAATCGGGGAAGGTGAGATAAGGGGAACGAAATACATGAACGATTCGACCGGGTTTCCGCCGGACTCTCCCGGTGCGTAATCAAGGCGAATCGTGGGGCCGGTGTCAGCGGAACTCGACTGGGCAGAGACAAGAGCCTCTGCCGCTGAGATGCTTACCAGACTGACCTTTGCCACGAGGAACAAAGCCGCTGACAACCGCGTCAGCTTGCGTGGCAATACTGTGACCGATCGGCGTTGCAGCCCGATCGTCGAATTGCTTGCGCCAGGAACCTTCATTGCTTTCGTATCGCATTCTCTGCCTGAGCCTGTCGAATCTCTTTCCACAGCGGCTCCAAATCCTGGTCCTGCAAGGCCATAAGCTTGAACTGCTTCCGGCCGCCCAATTTACACGCTTTCTCAAGCCAGACCTTCGCCTGTTCCAACCGCCCCAACTGGCATTCGTAACAGGCCAGATTGTAGCGCATGATCGGGTCCTCAGGAAATTGATCGACGACCCGCAGCAAATTCTCTCTCGCTTCCAGCGTTTGCTTCAGTTCGTGCAAGCAGTATGAACGATGGAGCCAGCCCAGTGAATGGCCTGGCGCCAACTGAACCAGGGCCGATGCAATCTCCAAAGCCGCATCCCATTTCTTAGCCTTGGCGTAAATCTGCCAGCGAACCTCAAGAATGCCCGGGTGCTCGTGAAGCTCCGGCGTAATCTGCTCCAACTCCAGATCAGCTTCCTGCTGGTTGCCCAGTTCAATCCAGCCTTGAGCGGCTAACAGATGATGCTGATCGTGAGGCTCAAGCGGTTTGATCATGGACGGGTCTTATCGGTTTCTGGTGGAAGGGTATGAGTGGTCCAGATCGGAATGCCGAGGAGGCGGAAACGGGCAGTCGAACCGGAATTGTCTGGCCCTTCTTTGTGAAGGCAGCCCGTGCCCAGAATATGAACTGAAGACTGCCCGGGACCCGTTGCGATTCGCAGGAGCAAGCCGAAAGGAAGCACCTGAACCGAATGACAACCCGATCCATCCATCGTGAGGCTTGTGCCCAATCCCCAAAGAATACTTGTGTGCTGGATGGTTTTGCCAGGCGATTGCGGCAATGTCGCCAAACAATGACTGGCGAGCATGCCCCAAGGCAGCACGGTTGTCCTGACGAATCCTCGGCGGGCTTCGGCTTCGTGCTTGGCAATCAAACCGCCACCCAGCTCCCATCTATTGAGGGAAGCGGTGCGGCGCCATTCCGCCAGCATTCCGAGCAGGAGACGGTCTGCAGCGCCTACACTATTCCTGTCATGACGGGAAAGCAGGCCGCCGATCGTCCGAGTAACCGTGTAGTCCCCGTCCTCTTGCCAGGACCAGAACGGGTTAAAGCGGCGCAGCGCGCAGTTGGCAGCAGCGCGAACGGCATCCTCGGGCGGCTCGGTAAAAACAACCTCCCGGGTATAAGCCTCCGCGTTCCGCAGGGCTTCGCTGCTATCGGTTTCGACCAGGATTACCCGCTTTCCATCGCGACGGATGAATCCGGATCGGCCGTCGGAACGCTCCCATTCAATGCGAGCGCCACTATTCCTGGTGATAACGGCCCGATGGGCGGCCCTGCGTTCCTTCACGCAGGCATCAACGTAACGGCCGGCCGCATTGGCGGAATCCCAGGAGGAAGCCCAGAGCAGAAGCCGGTGCCCACCGGAGCCCTCAAAGAGGGCCACGTGGTCGCCATCCCAGCCCCGCGCTAGTTTCAAGCCGCGGTTCAAGCTCCTGAATTGGCAGCCGAACAGCACGACCATGCCGGCTTCGCCCACACTGTCGCGGCTGACTCGTTTCCAGCCTCCGGGCAAGGTTTCGGGCAGATCTATCTGCACCGGGAAGTCGCGCCACTCCCAGCACTTATCCGGGTGCATCACCTGGGCGCTGCTGGCCGGGGGGTGGCTGTAAATGTAATCCAAGCCGTCCAGCCCCCACTGGCGCATCACCCCGGAACAGAAGGAGTAGCCGAACGAGTAAGGCATGGCTTCCGTTCGCGCCAGCGTCTCCGGCACCCCTTCCACCAAGGCATCCGGGCTTTTCCACACGTCACTCAACGCCCAGTTCAACGCAAGCTCTCCCAGGCACGAATGGATCAAGTTCCAGAGCAGGAAATATTGCTTTGCCGACCCGTGCGCCCACTGAGCAGGAATGGCCTCGATCATTTCCCGGGTCGCGGAACCTTCGGATACGAAAGTATGGGCGGTTCCACGGTCGGTTGACCCTTTGCAGTCATGGTCTTTGGGGTCATCGAGCGGCCAATACTGGTCTTCCAGCGCATGGGTGTACTCGTGGGCCAACACGATGTCATCAATCTCGGAAGAGAGCGCCTCCAGCTTCTTCGCGGTCGCCTTCTTTGCGTGGTTTGTGGTTCCAATCGAAAACGACGGGATGCACATTTCCTTGGCATCGCTGTCGTAAAGGCCAGCGGCCTGGCTTACCAGGAATTTCGCGTAAACCGCCTTGAGGTCGGTCTGGGGCGGGAGCATGTCCAGCCAGGCAAGAAGTTCTTCATAACTGCGGAGCTTAGAGCCCGGGAATTCCTTATCCAACTCATGGTCAGACATGGCTCGCAGCTCCTTTTCTGAGATTTTATAGACCGGCACTGCACGCACAAAACGCTTCCCGCGAAGGGTTTCCACTTCCCTTCGAATTTCCCCGAAATCCCGAGAGCTAGGGACCTTGTGGGACGAGGACTGGTCAGTGTCGGCAGCGGCGGAAGCCAGTCTGGCCAACAACACGGCCATGGCCGGGATGCGAATCATGAGGGAACAATAGCAGGGTGCCGGCGTAATTGCAGCGCGGTTCGATCATAATCGTTCAATTCAGCCATAGTGTGTTCATGATCATCGGGATCGTCAAACCACCAATTTCACCAAAGCAGGCTGAGACACCGGGTTTATTCAGTTGGAGGGGGGAGGGAATCCGGGGTGCCGGGCTTGCTACCAGCGTTCCAAGAAGAACACCCGCTGCGGGAAAAAAGCTGACGCCATCATTCTTGACTCGCGACCTACTTCACCAATGTGAGCACGGAATCTCAAGGCCTGTTTTTGCTGAACCTGCACCTTGATCTAAAACCCCATCGGCTTACGATCACAAACAATGCAACGTCTTGCGGAAGTAGCCGGTCTGTTTTCCACAACCTCTACCCCGCCTCCCGAGTTTCATCAGGCCAGCCAGAGAAAATACCAGTGCTTGGGCTTTGGCTGATTCACTGCCGGGGGTGCAGGCGTTGACTCTTTCTCTTCCGGCACCACCTTTACGGCCCGAATCTTGGCTACCCGGCTCTTGGGAATCACGTAATGGGCTCGGCTGCTGTCAGTGAACAGGTAATTGGTGCCCTGAAGTTTGGGTCTGCTGCTGGAGATGATCTGGTCACCGTTGCTGAGTTTCATGAGGTATTGGTGCCTGCACCCACAGAGAAACACCAAAGCACACGCCAGCATCCAGGCCAGCTTGAATTTGTTTCTGTCTGAGTTTGCCATAAGGCTCTGTAAGCGTTTAGGGCCAGGTGGATGCTTTCCTGCGGTGGATTACCAGATCAGTCATGCTTGACGGTTCATTCAGGTCAATCTATTCCGGGAGGAGCGTTACGACCAGCATGCTTTTCCTGATTTGTTGCGCTACGCGGGTGATTTGGGTCCCGGGTTTCGGATTTGGCAGGTGGGCGGCGCGGGCAGTTAGCCATGATTACCGGGCCGCCTGCCACCACTTTTGCGCGATGCTCTCGAGGTCCGGCGCATTGGCCGGGGCGGGACCGCCGCGGAAGAACGCCGCCTCAATTTCGCCGATCTGCGTCCGCAGCGATTGGCGCGCGGTATCATCCAGTTTGCCCGCGGACTCCTTTTGAAGGCGGCGCAAGAACGCCACCACGGTGAATGGCGTGATCTGTGCCGGCAGGGCCAAACCCGCCTCAACGGCCTTCGGCCGGCGGCTCCGCGCGCGCTGGAACAGCCACACTCCAATACCGGCGATGATCACCAGGAGCGCGATAACCGCGCCCCGCAGGCTGCGGCCGGTGGCCGTCTTGAGGGTGATTCCCGTTGCCGCCTGCTTGGCGTCCAGCTTGACGAGATCGGCGTCCTGGTAGTGCTGGTATTCGGTGCTGGCGACGGGGATGCCGGCCTTCACCGCGGGAAACTTCAAGGTCACATCTCCGCGCAGGTCCTTCTTGCGCTTGTAAGTGAATTGCCAGCCGCGGTCGGCGTTTGCCTGCTTCGTCTTGCCGTCGCTAATAAACTCGCCGACCGAAACCCCGTTTTCAACTACATCCACGTCGAACCCCTCCCGGGCGAAGTCGAACAATTCCGGGTGCGCCGGAATCACCCCGTGCGCCTTGGCGCTGACCTCCACCACGGCTTTGCCTTCGCGCGCCCATTCGCGCTCGTCCATCGTGAAGGTGAGCGCGAGGCCGGGGCACGGGCGCGGGCCGGCGTTGCCTTCCTTGGCGTCAATGGCTTGAACCTGCGAGCGCACGGGCAGGACTACCTGGCCGGAGGTATCATTGAAATCCATGTCGAGCTGGATGGAGGGGATGCGGTCCACCGCCGCCTCTTTGGCGCGCGCCACGCAATAGGCGAGGGGGGTCTCCTGCCAGCCCTCGCGCGGGAGATCCACGGCGATCACGTTGGCATCGTGGAAGGTAATCGCGGAGACTTCGAACGTGCCGTCGAGCGCGGCGTGGATGTTCCTGGCCAGATCATCGCGATGATTCCCGGCAGCGGCAGCCGAATGTGACGGCGTTCTCTGGGGCGGCGCGTTCTGCACATACTTCCCAAAGCCGCCGCTTTCCCGGCCAATCTGCCGCGTGTGCTCCAGGCTGAGAATGAAACCGAAGGGCTGGCCGTGGCCGACGCGGGTGGGGCCATCCACGATGACTCGCAACTGCAGCTCATCGAGCAGCTCCTGGTAATTCTTCAGTGAAGCTTGTGCCGCCCGGGCGCCCGGATGCTGCTCGCCGACGACCTTCAGGCCAGCGGTCAGGAACTGCAAGCGCATGTTGGGGATGATGCGCGGGAGCTGGTTGCCAAGCATTTCCCCGAACTTCTGCAAGTGCCCGTCGGCGGCATCGCCGGGCAGCGCGCGCATGGCATCGCCGATTTGGGTGAGGCCCGGGTCGGAGCGGACGGCGACATGGCTGAGCTGAGACAGGTCGCTGGCGCCGAGCATGACGGCGAACCAGGCCTGGTAGGGCTCGATCGTCCACTGCCCGCGCGCAAGCTGGGGCACCCTGGCGGCATAGATCTGCGCCGCTTTGCGGTAGCTGTTGAACGCCTCGTCCCGCAGACTGACGTAGTCCGAGAGCTTCACCTGGCGGGAGTATTCATACTCGGCGGCGTCGAAGAACAACTGGCCGCGGAGGATCATCTCCTTCCAGTCGGCCTGCGCTTCGGGGAGGCCGCGCTTCAGGAGATCGAGCGCCGTCTTGTAGCCGCGCGAAACCTCATCCTTGGTCTCCTGCTCGCTGCGGTTGGTGCCGGCCTCCGTTTGCACCGAAGGGTCCTGCCATTGAGTGCGCAGCTTCGTGCGCATGCCGGCGAGCAGTTGCATCAGCTCGGCGTGGTTCATTTTCTCGGGCGGGCCGAAGATGGCATCCACTTCTTCCGCACGATAGACCTCGGCGCCGCTGTGGATGGCCATAAAGCCCTGCACAACCGCGCCGGGCGAAATCGGCTCCGGGGACAGTTTCCGCAGGGCGCCAATCAGGTCCTTGTATTCGGCCACGTTTTGATTCTGGCGCAGGCGGGTGAGGGGAATGCCGCCCGGCGGCGGCTGCGGGCGGGAAACACTGTAGCCGAGGCTGCGAACCCGCGTGATGTTGGGGTCCTCCGGCGGCGCGCCGCGCTTCTTCACCCAGGCGGCCAGGTAATCCTCGCACAGCGCCCGCTCCTGGCCGGGGTATTGCTTGAGATAGGCCGCGAGCGCGTCCAGTGTGATCGGCTCCCGGGGGTCCATCAGGTTCACCTTGAGGAGGGTGAGGTTCACCCGCTGCGCCAGCCCCTGGTTCAGGCCTTTGATGAGCGCGGGCGTTGGCGCGCTGGCCAGGAGCATGTCGGGCGTGACAACCCTGGTCTGCTGGTTGCGGCGCTGGTAGTAGCTGAGCGGGCGGCTAACAGACATGTTCTCCGAATCCTCGTCAGCCCCCTTCACCACGCCGGAACGGTAAGTGGCCTCCGCCTCGGTCAGCCAGTTCATGACCAGCACATTCACACCCTCGGGCAGCGCGCTCCGGCTATCGGCCAGCACGCGCAGCAAGGAGGCCTGCGCGGCGAGGCTCTGCCCACGCAGGTTCACGTCGGAGCTTTGCTGCGCCCGCTGCCCCGCTTCCCCCAGCACGAGAATAAGATCGTTGAGGATGGCCGGCTGGGTAAGGAAATTCGCGCGGATGAGCTGCCCGGCCTCGTCCCGGTCCAAGGCCGGTAGCAGCTTCACAAACCGGTCCGTGGCCTGACGGAAAAGGCTGCGGTCGTTCGCGTCTAAACGGCTTGCCTGCATCAGGAAAGCGCACAGTTCGGCCGCCTTCTTCAGCGTGCGTTCATCGTGCGACTGAATGCCGGTCTGGGTGTAATACTCCAACGCCAGCAGGAGCGACAGCGTGTCGGCCTTACCCCATTCCTCGCGCTGGAGCGGGAGGTAAGACGCCGCGTCCGTAATCCAGTCGAGGGACGACAGCAACTGCGCCGCCAGCTTGCGGCCCTCGGGCGTTGCGCCACCATACCCCTGGAGGCCTTTTTGCAGGCGCGCCAGAAAAGCCTGCCTGCCGTCCGGGCCAATCGCGATTTTCGCCAGCGCGGCAATCTGCGGCAGATCCGCGGCATCCAGGTCCGTGGGAGAAGCCGCAACCACGGCATAGAAATCATCGGCCAGGAAAAGGCCGCGCCGGGACGAAAACTCGCTCTCCCCGCCCGACCCGGACCCGGCCGACATGCCCGAGGAGGCACCCGATGAGGAGGGCGGCGTGGCCTGTTGATAGAACTGCGCGGCGGATTGGGAATTGCCGGAGAGCGACTCCAGCAAACGCTTGTAGGCGCGCCGGGCATCGCTTTGTGGCAGCGACTTCAGGGTCTTGCCCGCCGCGGCCCAATCGCCCAGCAGCACCGCCATGCGAAAACGCTCGCCCTCCGTGATGGCCCCGCCAGCCTGCTGCGCTTTCACGGCCTGAAGCAGCGCGTCGGGCGTCCGCTCAAATCTCATCTTCATGATCTCGCCGGCGAGGTCTTTTGAATCATCCGCCCCGGAGGCTCGGGCGGAAGCGATCACAGCGCCGACGGCATTGGTGGATGTGGTCCTTGCCGCGCGCGGCGTGCGGCTCGGCGCCGGATTGGCGGCGGCGGGCACATTTGTCTGCGCCACCGCCATCATCACTCCGGATAAGAGTGCGCCACTTGCCCACAGCCAGTACGTTGTCGGCTTCGTCTTCATAAGTTCAGTTTCCGCCATTTGCATTAGCCTTATCTTTCCCGTTCATTGCTATTGGTATGGACGTCAAGAGCCCGTCCCCCCCGGGAATCGCGTCGTCCCGGCGCCAGAGGCGGGCGAGCCTTCTCCGCTTTCACCCACCGAAGGCGGCCCGTCCTGTCCTCGTTGTCCTCGCCGCTTGGCCATCTCTTCGCTCAAGCCCTGCCCTACCATCTTGCGGCCCTCCTCAGGCAGCGGGCGGGACATCAGTTCGATGAGGCTCATCCGCTGCAATCGTACGGAGACCTCAAGATTCGTGTGCTGCGTGGTCGCATAGCTGCTTTGGCCGGCCTCCAGGCTCGACTCCGTCAGCAAGCGGTAGTTCTGCCGCGCCGACTCGGCTTGCTCCATCCACAAGTCCCGCTGCGCCCCCTCGAGCCGCATCACCCACGCGGCGTGATAATGAATGCGTCCGGCCAGCTCCCGCGCCTCTCGCTGCGCGGCGCCGGGCAGCGCATGAAACCGCGCGTCGGCCAGGACGCGCGTGATGCCGTCTATTGAATCCACCGCGCCTCCCTGATTGTAGCGGGTGCGGATGATCGCCACATCAAGCTGCAGACGCAGGGGCGGGTCATTGTTCCCGATCTTATCCGCCGCGCCGCGATACAGTTCCTCGGCCAGGGCCCAATTCCCGGCAGCCTCGGCCCGCTCCGCCCGCGTGATGAAGCTATGGGCATGGTCCAGCGCCAGCCATTTCTGTCCCGCCCCGTAATGCCATACGACAACTGGCAGCGGCACGAGCAGCCAAAGCAGAAGGACCCAGCGCTTCATGCTTCCACCTCCCGCGTGGCGGCGGGCGCCGGCAGCGGCTTCCAGGCGCTGCCGAACACTTCCAGCAGCAGCGGCGCCAGGCAGAGCACCGCGGCGCCCGCCGCCAAAGCCATGATGGCCAGCGTACGCAGGCCCACTTGGAACCGGCCCCCGCGCTCGTCCGGCGCGGTGAGACGGGACAGCAGCGCGCTCGGGATTTGCTTGCGGTTGCCATCGTGGAACTGGCCGCCGAGGCGTCGCGCCAACTGCGCCAGCTGCGCGTTGTCCTGCCGCGATTGATGGCCGTCAATGAACACGCCCATCGTCGAGCTACCCACGCCCACCACCAGGAGGTCCGACACGGACGACGGCAGAAGATTCAGCCCGCTGGCCGGCACCGTGTCGCCGTCCGTAAGGACCAGGAACGTGACGGACTTGCGCGGAAAATCCCTGATGAAGCCGCCCGCCGTGTTCAGCGACCGCAGCAGGGACGTTTTGCCCGGCTTGTAGGCCATGTGCAGAGGCAGGTTGTCCGCAAAGTTCCAGACCAGCTCATGGTCGGAGACCTCCTTGCACAACAGCATTGCGTCCGAGTAGAAGCACGCCATGGTGACCCGGGTGCGATCGCTGTTGGCCCGCTCCAGCACCGACTTCAGCAGCGAGGCCGCGCGATCCCGGCGGGATTGCGTGCCGTCCTCGCCCGCATCCTTCAATTCCATGCTCGGCGAAACGTCCAACAGGACCATCAGGTGCCGGGTTACGGGGCCGCCGCGCTCAGCCAGCCGGCTCGATCCATCAAACGCCAGCAGCACTGTCAGCCCCCAGGCCACGCCGGCGAACGCGGCCACCCGCAACGGAGGGACCAGGGAGGTCCACGCGCGCGGTTTGACGTCCGGCCCGAACGCGAGCCGGCCCAGCCGAGCCATCCGGCGCGCATGCAGCCATTCGCCCAACGAAGCCAGCACCGCCGCCGCCAGCGCCGCCCAGACCGCGAGGTGGATGATCTGTTCTTTCACCATGGCGTGTAGCGCAGGCCCAGCATCCCGAGTCCCCAGATTCCGGCGACCACCAACCCCGCCAGCGAGAGCGGCCGATAATAGTCAACCCAGTCCGCGGTCACCTGCTTGAACCGGGCTTGGTGCATCCGGTCAATCTCCCGGAATACCGACGTCAGCGCGTTCTGGTCCTCGGCCCGGAATACCTTGCCCTGCGTGATCGAGGCGATGGTGTAAACGCTGTCCATGCCCATCCTGGAGGCTCCGTCGTTCCTGGCGACGAGGAGGATGGTGAAGACCCGGATCTTCGCTTCGGCCAGCTTCTGCGCGATCTGGCGATCCCGGCCACCGCCGAAATCGCCGCTGACACCGTCGCTGATCAGGATGATGGCGCGGTCGCCGTCCTTCGCCCGGAGGAGGCGCTTGCGGCACCCTTCGAGCGTGTTGCCGATCAGCGTGCCGGAAAACCACGGCAGCTTGCGCGCTGGCTGGAGAAAGGCCAGGGCATTCTGGATGGCGGAAAGCTCGCGGGTCGGCGGAAACCAGTGGAGGTATTCGGTGCCGAATACGGTCAGCCCGAAGGCGTCGCCCTTGCGGTATTCACAGAACTGCCGCGCCGAGTTCACGGCGGACGCAAATCGCGTGGAGTGCCCGAAGGCCATATCCATCGAGCCGGACATGTCGAGGCAGATGATGATGTTGCTCATGACGCGCTCGTCCGACGGCGGCGCCGGCCGGCGCGGGCCAGCCAGGATCAGCACCGCGATGGCCAGCAGGAGCGCGGGCAGCGTCTGCATGAGGTTCACCGCCGCGCCCAACCGCCGGCCCTCGCGCTGATGGCCGTAGTCGAACGGCACCACCACCGGATGCCCGCGCCGCACCCATTGCCAGTAAGCCCAGAGAATGGGCAGGGCCAGCAGCCAGAGCACGGCGGGATGCTGGAAGCTCACGCGGCCCCTCCATCCGGTCGGCGATACGGCGCCAGCAGCGCTTGCACTTCCGCAGCCGTGGCGCCCGTGCGCTGGTGCAGCCAGCGCTCAAGCGCGCGCAGCAATTCGCCGGCCTGCGCATGGGCCTTGAGTTCCGCAAGCGCCTCCGCCATGCGCACATCCGGCAGGTTGAGCTTCTCGCGCCAGAATCCCATCAGCAGCCGTTCGAGCTGCGCCTTGCCGTCCACCGATAGATTCCCGCCCGCCGCCGCTTCCACCAGGGGCCGGATTCGTTCCGCAAAGGTCGGCTCCGGCGCCGCCGGCACGGGGGCCACAACCACCCGCTTCTTGCGGCGCGACAGCACATAACCGCACAGCCCGAGAACCCAAAGCAGCGAGAGCAGGGCCAGGAAGGCGCGGTAGCCGCCCATGAACGGAAACCGGCGCGGCGCATAGCGCGTGAGCTTGCCGTCGTGATCCGCCGGCAGCATTGACTGCACATGGATGAGCACGTTGCTGAGTTCCTCCGGCCGCGAACCATCCGGACGCATCAGGAAGTCCGCGAGCGCATAATCGCCCGCCTCAAATCCCAGGTAGCGGAAATCATAGCGAGGCGGCTGGTTGCTCGCGCTATGGATGTCCTCAATGCGGAGAATCAACTCCGCCCGGTCATCCATCGGCCGCGGACGGTAATCGCCGGACCGCAATTCCAGCGAGACGCGCCCCTCAATGCCGAGAGTGCGGGAGGAAGGGAAATTCGTCGCGGCAGCTGCCGGCGCGGCCAGGGCCGTGCCGGCCAGCCCGGCAGCCACCAGGGCGGCAGCGATCGCCATCCGCGTTTTGGAATTCACACACCCTCTCATCCCATGCCCCTCGTCGAGCGCCGCGACTTCAGGAAATGGCGCAGTCGGGGCAAAACCGGCTGGTCCGTAGGCAAGCTGAGATAATCCACCCCCGCCCGCGCCAGGGCGTGCGCCTCGTCGTCACCGAACCAGCGGCTGAGACCGTGCGCCACAAAAGCGCGCCCCGTCTCCGCCTCGACCGCCCGGAAAATGCCGCCGCCCGTGCGGCCGCGCTCTGCCGGATCCTGCAGATGCAAGACCGCGGAGTCGTGCTCGTGCGCCATCAGCTTGATCGCGGAAATCGCGTCCGGGTCATGCAGGTCGCTCAGGACCATGAACAGGCAGCGCTGCTCCACGCGCGGGATGAGCTGCCGCACCCGCTTTCCGAGCGAGGTCCCCTCCACAAAACGGTATTGCCGGAGCGCGTGCAGCCACTGCATCACCGCAGTGCGGGCCAGCGTGGGGGTCTGGTGCAGGTCACGCTCGCCGACCGCCATCAGCCCCACGGGATTCATGTGGTCCACCGCCGCCAGCGCGAGACCGCCGGCGAGCTGCACGGCCCAGGCGTACTTGCTCATCGGCAGCGACGAGACGCACATTGAGGCCGAGGTGTCCACCAGCAGATAGACCGGCATTTGCCGCGGCGCTTCGTATTCCTTGACGTGGACCTTCCCGGTGCGGCCGGTGACACGCCAATCAATGAACTTCACCGGGTCGCCCGGCAGGTAAGGCCGCGACTGGACATACTCGATGCCGGCGCCCAGGAACGGCGAGCTTTCCTGACCATAGCCCAGCGCATTCGCCAGCCGGCGCACCGCCAGCTCGAACTGGCGCGCATCCAGCGGGTCCTGAGTAAGTTGTGCGGCCTGCCGCATGGTGGTCTTACCCCAACTGCTTCAGAATCTCCTCGAGCACCTTCGCCGGCTTCCTGCCTTCCGCCAGCGCCTCGTAGCTCAAGCGGATGCGGTGCAGCACCACATCCTCGGCCAGCTCGAACAGATCCTCGGGCACGACGTAGTCGCGGCCAAACACAAACGCGCGCGCGCGCGCCGCCTGCACGATGGAAAGCCCGGCGCGCGGGGAACAGCCCAGCTCGATGCTGGAGTGCGTGCGCGTAAGGCGGACAAATTCCACACAGTGTTTCGTGAACACGTCGCTCACGTGAACCTGCTGCACCGCTTCCATGGCACGGGTGAGATCGTCCATGTGGCAGACCGGCTGGCCTGCAATCATGTCGAACGCCGTCTTGGGCATCGCGCCGCGCTCGGTGCGCTTGAGGCCCATCTTGATCTGGCGCCGCAGAATCTCCTCCTCCTGCATCGGCGTGGGATACGTCAGGCGATGGCAGAGCATGAAGCGGTCGAGCTGCGCCGGTCGAGCTGCGCCTCCGGCAGCTCGAAGGTGCCGGCCTGCTCGATGGGGTTCTGCGTGGCCACAACGAGGAACGGCACCGGCAGCGCGTAGCTGGCGTTGCCGATGGTCACCTTGCGTTCCTGCATCGCCTCCAACAGGGCACTCTGCACCTTGGGAGCGGCACGGTTGATTTCATCGGCGAGCAGGAGGTTGGTGAACACCGGCCCCTCGTGGGTGCGGAACTTGCCGGTGGACTGATCCAGGATCTCCGAGCCGAGGATGTCCGACGGCAGCATATCAATGGTGAACTGGACGCGGCTGAACTTGAGGTCCACCGCCCGGGCGACGGCGTTGACCAGCAGGGTCTTGGCGATGCCCGGGACACCCAGCAGCAGCAAGTGCCCGCCCGTCAGCAGCGCAATCATCATGCGCTCCACGACGACGTCCTGCCCGACCACCACCTCCGCGACGCGCTCGCGGACGGCTTGAACAAAATTCCCGTTATCTTCTTTCATGGTGCATGGATGGTTGGCGGCGGAGACGCGGATGAAACCCCGTAGCGTCACCCGGTGCAACCTTTTTCTAAAGCAACGATTTGCCGCCAAAGTCGGCAAGTGCTTGACAATGGTGCGTATTTTGCTGAAAATTCACGGAATTCTTTGGGGAAATGTCATTGGACATTTTGAGATGATGGGAACGAAGACAGAAGAGCTTTTGGAATGGAACTCCTAAGGGAACGGCCCTGTGCTATGCGGAGCGCGCGGGTTGAGCGGTGGCCCTACCGCTTCGCGCCGGCCCTCGCTCCGCTTCGCTGCGCTCGTCCGGTCTTGCCTCAGGCGGAGGGGCTGGGGGACAATCTGGGGCATGAAAGACTTTGAGCTTTGTCAGCAAATCTTGGGTTTGGGGGAACCGTGGCGAGTGGAGAGCGTGAGCCTCAAAGCCAAGGAGCGGCAAATCGAGGTGCGGGTCGGTTTTGCTGACACGCTGTGGGGCTGTCCGCACTGCCAGGAGCGGATGCGAATTCACGACTACGAAGAGCGGCGTTGGCGGCATTTGGACAGTTGTCAATTTCAGACGATCATCGTCTCGCGGGTGCCGGTGGAACGTAAGCACTTCAGGAGTTTCATAGCGGAGGTGATCGAGGAGGAGTTCGGGCTGTCCTATCGGAAAGATCTCAAGAACGAGCAAGGCAAGTGGATTCGAGGCTGGAAGG
>JAPLUA010000633.1 GCA_026397855.1 Verrucomicrobiota bacterium
CTGCGCAGCTCCAGCTTGTAGAAGCTCTGGTCGCCGCCGAACGGTCCGCCGGTGACCTGACCGATGAGTTCGGTGCGCTGCCCCTTGTCGGATAGCTGGACGCTGTTGCGGGTGTCATACGCCAGGCTCCCCCCGACCGTGGACAATAGGTGGTAACCGACCTGCTCCCGTATCGCCGGCGGCACATTCCCGAATGGACCCGATGTTGGGCGAGCATCGCCGGTGAGGTTGATGCCGATGTCCTCAAGGGTATAGTTGACGCTGCCCCGCAGGAAGTCGCTGCCCAGGGCGCGGGTGAGAGACACTTTCCCGCCTGCCTGCACCTCGTCGTAGAGGTTGTTCGGGCTCAAATAGGCAAGGTCCCGGTAATAGAGGTTGACGCCCAGCTGCAGCTTCCGCCCGAGGAACCACGGCTCGATGAAGCCCAGTTCGTAGTCCTGCTGCTGGGTTCCGATGGCCAGCCGCAGCCGGACCTTCTGACCCGCTCCCTGCCACCATGGGTGCATCGGAAACTTCGTGAGATCAAAATTGCTCTCCGTATATTCCACATAGCCCACCAGCGATTCGGCGGTGTTGAACCCGGCGCCTGCCGTCGCATTGCCCGTCTTGCCCTCATCCACGACCACGACCAGGTTGCGCGCGTTCTGCACTTCGGTGGGCTCCGGGCGGGCATCAACCCGGTCAAAATACTTCAACCCTTCCAGGCGCCCCTTGCTCAGCTTCACCCGCACCATATCGAACGTCTCCCCCGGCGAGACCGCCAGTTCCCGCCGGATCACCGTGTCTCGGGTCTTGGTGTTGCCGCGGATCTCGATCCGCTCCACGCGAACCTTCTGCCCCTCCTCAATCTGGAACTCAAGATCCATCGTGCGGGTCTCGGTGTTGGGAATCTTCACCATCTTGAGGTTTCGCGAGGCGGCGTTCACATCAATGTAGCCGTTGGCGCCGTAGTAGTCCTCAACGGCCTCAACATCCCTCCCCAGCCCCTTGGGCGTGAAGATGTCTCCGACGTCCATCTGCAGCCCGTTGGGCCCAAGCTTCGCCTTGGAGCGCTTTGCCCCGTGCAGCGCCCGCAGCCCGCTGGTGATGTCCGCCGAGGTGAACAGCTTATTGCCGGTAAACCTGACCGCGCCAACCTTGTACTGGGCCCCCTCGTAAACCACAAACTTAAGGATCATCGTCCGCGGGGTTGGATTGACTATCTGGATCTCCTTGATCTCGAAATCAATATAGCCTTTGTCCCGGTAGAACTCGACCAGCTTCTCCTTGTCCTCCTGGAGCTGCTCATCCTTCAGGTAACCGCTGCCGGTGATCCAGGAAAACATCCAGTGGTTGCGGGTCTTGATCACCTTGCGCAGCTTCTTCTCCGGAAAGTCTTTCGCCCCGACGAAATCCACCCGGAGGATCTTCACCTTCGGACTCTCGATGATCTCGAAGGTCGCGGTGGCGCGGCCGCTTTCCTCGATCACCGATGACACCGCCTTGACCTCCGTGTTCGGGTAGCCCTTCTTCTGATAGAGCTTCTGGATTTCCTGGCCGTCTGTGAAGAGCTTTCTCTCGTCCAGCGGCTCACCCACCTTTGATGTCAGCTTGGCCTTCAGCTTCGCAGTAGTGAACTTGGTGTTCCCCTGGAACTTGATGTCGGTCAGACGAGGCTTCCCCATCAGGGTGTAAGTCAGCACCTCGCCGTCATCCGCGTTGGCAACGGCGACGTGGATGTTGTAGAAGAAACCCGTCGCGTAAAGGTTCCGAACATCCTCATCCACAGCCGTCGGCCGATACAGGTCTCCCGCCTTCACCCGGATGTTGGCGCGAATCAGCTCCTCGCTGGCTGCCGGCGGCCCGACCTGCTTGATCTCGATCCGGCTGATCTTGAGGGCCGACGGCTGCGCCCAAACCACGGACAGCAAGGCGAAAAGCAGCAACATGCCACAAAGGCGGAGCAGTGATTTCATGGTTGCTTGATTAGTTTGGCACGTCTTCGTCGCTCACTTTTGCTTTGCTTTCAAACCGTGTATAAGACTTCAGAAACGTCAATTCCACATCGCCGGTCGGCCCGTTACGCTGCTTGGCGATCAGCAGGTTCACCGGCACAGCGTCCTCTTCAACGCCGCCACCGCCCTCGTCGTCATCGCTGGCCGACTTGGGCTTGTAAAGCAGCCCGACCACGTCCGCATCCTGCTCGATCGCACCGGATTCCCGCAGGTCGGACAGGCGCGGCGGACGGCCCTTCTCGCGCTCGATCTCACGATTCAACTGGCTAAGGACCACGATCGGAACATCCAGTTCCTTGGCCAGCGACTTGATTCCGTTGGAGATGTCCGCGATCTCCTGCTGGCGGTTCTCAGCCCGCCGGGCAGTAGAATGGAGCAACTGCAAGTAGTCAATCACGAAAAGCTTGATGCCGAATTGCTGGGCCATGCGGCGCGCCTTGGCCCGCAGTTGCAGGATTGAAAGCCCCGAGACTCGGACGTCATTTCCAGGCTGAACACGCCAACCGGCAGCCTCTGCTCAATCGCCACGTGCTCCGCCATGTTCATCGCCAGGGAGGTCTTGCCCATGGACGGGCGGGCGGCAATGACAATCATCTCACCGCCGTGCAGCCCGCTGGTCATCTTGTCCAGGTCCGCGAAGCCTGTCCCCACCCCGGTCAGCAGCCCTTGCCGCTGGTGGAAGTCCTCGATCGTGCTGATGGCCTTCTTAACCAGGTCCTTGATGGTGGAGGTATGGCTCTGCACGCGGGATTCGCTGATGCGCAGTATGTCCCGCTCAACCTCGTCCATCAGCGCGTCCAGCTCGCCTTCGTAGTCATACACCCGCGACACCACGTCGGTGCATGTGTGGATCATTTTGCGCAGAAGATACTTCTCCTGCACAATATCCAGGTAATACCTGAGATTGGCCGCCGAAGGCACCGTGTCTGGCAGCGTGGCCAGGTAGGCAATGCCCCCGACCTCTTCCAGCAGTTGCTGATTCTTGAGCCGCTGCTGCAGCGTGATGACGTCAATCGCCTCCCGGCGATCGTACATCTCCGCCAGGACCGTGAAGATCGTCTGATGGCGCAGGTCGTAGAATACCTCATCCCCGCTCTTGAACTTCTCGACGCACTCCCCCATGCAGTCATTGGGCGACAGCAGCACGCAGCCGAGCACCCCCTGCTCCGCTTCCGGCGAATGCGGCGGCAGCCGGTCCACCCTCCCGGCATTGGAGGGGGCCGGCTTTCGACGAGGCGACCGTTTCAAATCTGGCGACGCGCCCGCGCCTTCTGATACCGAGTTAGTCATCACACAACCAAAACCAATCTAACCATTCATGGCAAACCGGACTTATTGAATCTTGGTCAGCCGTTCTTCACAAGGAAGAACCGCCGCTAACCGTTGGAAAAACCTTGCATGAATGGATCCGGCTCATTAGCTTTCACCCCGTTCTTGATTACGCGCAAAGTTCCCGCGCCGGTTTAATCCCGCAACATCAGGGCCGGGCATCCGCCCCCCTCGCGTTGCGCTCCCGGGTTGGTAGCTCAGTCGGTAGAGCAGCGGCCTTTTAAGCCGTTGGTCGTGGGTTCGAGTCCCACCCAACCCACCACTTTAAGCGCTCTGCTACGATTCCTTGAATCCAACCTGCGCCGCGGCGCAGAAGCCCCCGCTTGCATCCGATCCGCTCTTTGGGCTAAAGTCGCCCAACTTAACGACTATGAGGGTCGCACCTTACCGCCAGGCACAGGGCATCACGCCAGGCTCGGGCACGCCGTTCGGACTGCGTCGCCCCGCCCAGCCCTGTTTCCCCCGCCGCGCCCCCGCTTTGCCGCGCCTCGCCTCATGAACAAAAAAGCCCTCAGCGAGCGCGATATCTGC
>JAPLUA010000531.1 GCA_026397855.1 Verrucomicrobiota bacterium
CTCTCCTCCCTCGGGGGAGGAGAGGGAGAAGCCGCCGCGTCTCGCGCGGGACCTACCTTAACTCAACCACAGTGGGGCCGGGGAGAGGGGTCCCCCAGTGTAGTCTATCCCGCGGTCTTCTCAGTAAGGTGCTGGGGGGGGCGTCTGGGTGGCCAGCAGATGAAGAAGACTCTGCGAATCTCTGGGTTGAATCTTCGCAGCCTGCGATCAAATCGCGGCGTAGCAGTGCAGGACCGTGGAGCTGCAGCCAAAGCGACACCAAGTTTAACGCAGAGACGCAGAGAAAGCGCGGAGAGACGCAGAGAAGATGAACCCTCTGCTGAAAGTCGTGTGTATTGGTTGCTCGATAGTGGTTCTGGCACCCCCGAAAGCCTACCCTTTATAGGGGAGTCTGCCCGTTTCACAACATTTCGGTTGATCCGGGCGGGTGGCGGGCCTATTGTGCGCCGCGTTTGCTGTGAGTGTGTAGGCCTCGTGCGCACGCTGGCAGCAGATTGATTGCAAACTGAAAGGACTGGACGGGGCTAAAAGCGGCGGCTCGGTCCGGGCTGACAATACGGTGCCGCGTGAACAGAACATCAGAAACATCAGAGATAGCATGAAAACAAACAGATACACCTACCTTAAACGAACTGCTGCGAGTGCATTGCTTCTGACGTTGGGATTCGGTCACCTTAATGCCGCAGTGATTTTTGACAACCTGGGCACGTCGGAATCGTATGCCTCGCCGATGGCATATGGTTCCGAGTATGAGGACTCGATGAGAAGTTCCGAGGCCCAGGGCTTTATGACGGGTGCCAGCGCCACGACGTTAAGCTCTTTGGTCCTAAGACTGAATGGCCAGAACGATGGCTCGGGACGGCTCCGTGTTTCATTGTATTCGGGCACTCAGAGCGGACCCGATTCGTTGCTGGCGAATTTGTCTTACGAGACAATCCCCGGAGCTACTGGGAACTACACATTTACGCCTGCATTCGGCTTAACTTTGGCGGCAAACACCCCCTACTGGGTGGTGGCTGCAATAGACACAACCGGCTTGTCAGGGAATTACAATTACCAAGACTGGTGGTACATGATGACAAGTGGCAATCCATCTGTTGGGACGGCGCTGGGACGCTGTCAAAATCCAGGGGATGGATGGAAGGGTCCCTGGTCAGAAACTCTGATAATGCAGGTAAACGCGGACTTGTCCGCCGTTCCCGAGCCCTCGGAATGGGCGGCGATGAGCTTTGGGGTGCAGGGGGTTGTCTGGGTGGCGAAGCGGCGGTTTAGGCCGGCTCGGGTGTAGTTCATTGATGACCCTCTGGGGGGGGGGCGTGGCCGTCGTTGCCAGGCTCGGGTGAGGGTGCAACCCATGGTAGGGTTGGGAAAATGTGCGGGCACAGACCCAGGGTAGCGCGCGGAGCGCTATCCTGGGCTTTGTGATACAATCCCTTTGGGATTGGCCGCTTTGGCTAGGCTGGGTGGGGCAAGTGCGTTGGTCGGAATCGAACGTTTTACGGGGAGTGACACGAATTACACTAATTTGCACGGATTTGATGAGATCGGGGGCTGGGCTCCATTTAACCGACGAGCTGCAGCCAAAGCGACACCAAGTTTAACGCAGAGGCGCAGAGAAAGCGCGGAGAGACGCAGAGAAGATGAACCCTCTGCGCTCTCTGCGGTTAAATCAACTGGCGAATCTTCAGGCGGTCGGGGTGATGAGCGAGAGGTTCGGGAAATAGACCCGGAGGTAGCCCCTGTCGGTGGCGGCCAGACGGTCGGCTTGCACGGTGGCGTGGGCGGCAATCAGGAAATCGGGGATGAAATGCTGGCGTGGTCCGCCTTCGCGCCGATAGCGGAGGAAGGTCTGGCCTGCGAGGTAGGGTCGAAGTGAACCTGGATGGACTCGAACTCCTTCAAGGCGGTTTCGGCGGAGGGAAAACCGGCGGAACACTCGGCAAAAACGACTGGGTTGATGAGAAGCGATCCCTCGGTGGCGGCCTGGGTGAGCGCCTGGCGCCACCATTCCCAGCCGGGTTGGCGTCGCTGCAAGAGAATCACGACCGAAGAATCAAGCGCGGTTCTCATGGCTGTTTCCGCTTGGGGGGGAGTTCAACCGGGCCGCGAAGTTCGTCGAGCACGGCCGCAACGCCCGGCATCGGCCAAGGGTCTTGCCATTGTTCCCCGAAATGCTCCCAAGCTTCCGGGGAAATCGGCTTCGTGGCTTTGAGGAAAGGCGCGTTCTCATCGAACTCCAAAACATCGCCGGTTTTCAGATGCAACTTGCTCCGGATAGGCAGAGGAATAGTGATCTGACCTTTGCTGGTGAGCGTTGCTTTCATGGCTATACAATAATACGCAGGAGTAAGGAATGCAAGTAAGGGGATAAATAATGTCCAGGTAACAAGGGCGGGACCCCTGGCTGCGGCTGGCTCGAAGCGCAAACCACCGATTATGAGATGAATTTTGCCATGATTCCTTCAAGCTCCGGCTGGGCTGGGTGATGCAATCCGGTTGGGGTTGGCTGTTTTCCAGATGAACCGGGCTCCATTAAACCGGCGAGACGCAGCGCGGCGGAGCCGCAGCCAAAGCGACACCGATTCCAACGCAGAGACGCAGAGAAAGCGCGGAGAAACGCAGAGAAGAAGAATCCTCTGCGAACCTCTGCGTTGGATCTTTGCAGCCTGCGATCAAATCGGGGCATAGCAGTGCAGAGGAACGCGGAGAAAAGACCGCGGCCCCCGCAGAATTGGACCACGGATAAAACCGGATGGAGCTGGATAAGGCCCTTCGCCGTTGTGTCCGGCGGTTACTTTGGATGGTCCGCCGGCACGCTGATCACGACCAGCTTCAGCTACTCGCTCACGAGCGTCGTTACAGCCGCCGCAGCCTGGGTTGCGCCCGGCGTGGGGAACACGGTCCAGGTGAGCGCCAGCGGCGTCACCGGGAGCGTGGGCGATGTGGTCTGGGTGGGGGGGGGCGCGGGGGCAGGCCAGTTTGAAATCACGAGCATCGTGAAATAGGTCGGAAACGGGCCTGGCACCCCTGCCGGGGTGCAACCCGAAATCACCGTCGGGTCCGGTGGTGTCGCTTTGCTCAACCACCGGCTAACGGCTGACAACCCTGCCGGGTTGGGGGGAGGGCCCGGATTGCTTGTGTGGGGAAACGAGCCTCCTCTCCCCGGATCTCCTTCCGCGGCGGGAGGAGAGGGAGAGGATGGGCGGCTTTGGGCGCGTGCGGGGCATTGGGTTTGGCGGCACTGCGACTGCGGCGGGTAATCCGGAAAGCTGTAATCCGGAAAGCTGTAATCCGGAAAGCTGTTGCGTCCTGGCCTGATTTGGCGTAATAAAGCCCCGATGCAGATTCCAAGATTGTTCCTTTCTGTCTGTGTGGCGGCGCTGGTGCTGGCCGCGCTGACCGGGCGCGCTGACGACAGCGCCGCGGCAACTTCCACGCAGGCTGCCAAGCCGGCAAATACCAGGGCCGCCAAGGCTGAAATGAAGAAGCAGGCCGAGGCCAATGCCAAGGCGCTGAAGGAGGCCCAGAAGCAGGCCAAGGCGGAAGCCGCGGCAAACAAGAAAACCGGGGCCACGGCCCGCAAGGAAGCGGAAGCGAAAACGGAGAAGGCCAAGCCGGCTCAAGCCGCCGCCCAGGTCCAGCCCGACAAGAAAGCCACCGCCTTCAAGCGCCTCGAAACCCCGCCCGTGCTCATCTCCAGCGACAAGACACAGCGCCTGGAACAATTGCTGCGGAAGTATAAGGCCGACGAACTCACGCCCACGGAATATCAGAAGGAACGGGCGAAGGTTCTGGCTCAGCCGTAACACCCCAAACACCCCATTCTGCCGGATCGGTCACCTAGCGGCATACCCGCCTCATGCACTACTTTCATTACACAGGCAACCGGCTCTGCTGCGAGGGCGTTGCCGTTGAGACACTCGCCCGGAAGTTCGGCACGCCCCTCTACGTCTATTCGCAGCGCACGCTGGAGGAGCATTTCAAGGATCTTGACCAGGCCCTGGCCGGGGTGGAGCACCTCGTCTGCTTTGCCGTCAAGTCCAACTCCAACCTGTCTGTGCTGCGCGCGCTCGCTGGCCTGGGCAGCGGCTTCGACATCGTCAGCGGCGGGGAGCTGCAGCGCGTGATTGCGGCGGGGGGCGATCCTCGCCAGTGCGCGTTTGCGGGCGTGGGCAAGACGGAGGGCGAGATCGAGTATGCCCTGCGCCAGGGGGTCTATACGTTCAACGCGGAGAGCGAGCCGGAGCTGGAGCGCATCAACCGCGTCGCCGCGCGGCTCAAGAAGCAGGCTCCCGTCGCCGTGCGCGTCAACCCGGACGTGGAGGCGCACACGCACAAAAAGATCACCACCGGCACCTACGAGAACAAGTTTGGCGTGGCCTTCGAGGAGATCGAGGGCGTCTATGCGCGCGCCAGCAAGCTGCGGCACCTGCGCCTGCGCGGCCTGCAGATGCACATCGGCTCGCAGATCACCGAGGTCGCCCCGTTTGAGGAGGCCGTGCGCAAGGTGCTGCCGCTCGTCACCCGCCTGAAAGAGCGGCACGGGCTCGAATTCCTCAGCATCGGCGGCGGGCTCGGCATCGTCTATAAGCCGGCGCTGGCCAGCGGGCCCGCGGCATGGTGGCGCTCCGCTGCCGCCAGGGACATTCTCACGCCGCAGAAGTATGCCGCAAGGCTGGTGCCGCTCCTCAAGCCGCTGGGCCTCCGGATCCTGCTGGAGCCGGGGCGGTTCATCTCCGGCAATGCCGGCATCCTCGTGACGCGCGTCGAATACGTGAAGCGCACCGGGCGAAAGAACTTCCTGATCGTGGATGCAGCGATGAACGACCTCATCCGCCCGGCCTTTTACGAGGCCTACCATGAAATTGTGCCGGTCCGCCGCAAAGCGGGGGCGATGGTCAGTTCGGACGTGGTCGGCCCGATCTGCGAGTCCGGGGATTTCTTCTGCCAGGACCGGCCGCTGCCCAAAGCCCGGGAGGGCGATTACCTGGCCCTGATGAGCGCTGGGGCGTACGGCTTTGTGATGGCCTCGAGCTACAACACGCGCAGCCTGGCCGCGGAGGTCATGGTCAAGGGCAACCGCGCCGCCCTGGTGCGCCCGCGCCAGCCCGTCGAGGACATCTGGAGCGGCGAAGCGGCCGCGCCGTGGTTGAAGTAGGACGAGCCAGGATGCCACCTGCTAACCGTTTTAACCGGCTGGTCCTTGCGTCGCCGGGGCGGCTGGTGCTGCCGATTGCGACCTACCCGGGCCTGGCGCTCACCGGGGCGACCGTGCGCGAGGCTGTCAACGACCCCCAGGTGCAGTTCGACGCAATAGCAGCGCTG
Source organism: Verrucomicrobiota bacterium (assembly GCA_026397855.1). GTDB lineage: Bacteria > Verrucomicrobiota > Verrucomicrobiia > Limisphaerales > UBA8199 > JAPLUA01. The sequence continues at coordinate 5,326 of JAPLUA010000531.1, forward strand.
CATGAGCGTTACCCAACCCCCTTCGCGATGTCCGCCATGGACCTGAGCGCCGAAGCGGAGGCTTTCGGATGCACGCTGCACCTGGCGGAGAACGAAATTCCCTCCGTGACCGGGCGGCTGGTGACAGGCCTGGAGCAGGCTGTAAAGCTACCGGAGCCCCAACCCGGGGACCGGCGTACCGCAGTGTTCCTGGAAACCGTAACGCGCTTGACGAAGCTCCCGTCCCGGCCGCTGGTGCTGGGCGGCTGCATCGGGCCGTTCTCGCTGGCTGCCCGCCTGGTCGGGGTCAGCGAGGCGCTGGAGCTGACCTTGTCGGAGCCGGCGCTGATGGAGGCGGTGCTGGAGAAGAGCACGGCCTTTCTGACCGCCTACGCGCGTGCTTTCAAGGAAGCCGGCGCCGCCGGGCTGGTTATGGCTGAGCCGGCCGCCGGGCTGCTGTCGCCGCGGGGCCTGTCCACGCATTCCTCTCCCTATGTAAAGCGGATCGCTGCCGAGGTCAGCGATGGAGAATTTGGCTTGATCCTGCACAACTGCGCAGCCCGGCTGCTGCACCTGCCCGCGATCCTGGCGACGGGGTTGAACAGCTTCCACTTCGGCGCGCCGATGGACCTGCCGGCAGCGCTGGGGAAAGTGGCCCCGGACGTGGTGCTGTGCGGCAATCTCGATCCCACCGCCGTGCTCTGCCAGCTTGCCCCGGCTGAGGTCAGGGTGCGGGCCTTGGAGCTGCTGGCACAGGCCGGAGCCTATCGCAATTTCGTGCTCTCCTCGGGGTGCGATGTGCCGGCGGCTGCCCCGCTTGCAAACCTGGCGGCGCTTTACGCCGCAGTGAATGAGAAGGCGGCTTGAGCTCCAAGAAGCGCCGACCTGATTAAACGGCCCACCCCTCCGCGCTCTTAGCCGTAACTATGCAGTTGAGCCTGGCCCCATTAAACCGCAGAGACACAGCGCGGCGGAGCCGCAAGCAAAGCGACACCCATTTTAACGCAGAGACACAGCGAAGAGCGCAGAGAAACGCAGAGAAGAAGAACCCTCTGCGAATCTCTGCGAACCTCTGCGCCCTCTGCGTTAAGTCTTCGCAGCCTGCGATCAAATCGGGGCATAGCAGTGCCAAGATCGCAGAGAAAGACCGACCTGAGTTTACACACCGATGAAGCGGCAGCAAAGTCGCCCACCACAGCCGGTCAAACGGCAGACCCCGATCTCACCGGGCCCGGGCGAGGCAAATTGGAGCCTTGATTCGTGGTGGCCGGGCCTTCTGCTCCTGACAGCCGCACTCCTGGCCTACTGGCCGGCCTGGTTCGGGCAGCCGGTATGGGATGACGACGCGCACCTTACGCGCCCCGGTCTGCGATCGTTGGCCGGCCTGGCGCGCATCTGGACCGAGGCGGGGGCCACTCAGCAATACTACCCGTTGGCCTTCAGCGCCTTTTGGCTGCAGCACAAGCTCTGGGGCGATGCAACGCTGGGCTATCACCTGGTCAATATCCTCCTGCACGGCCTCTCCGCGCTGCTCTTCCTGAGAATCCTGCGGCGGCTGGAGGTGCCCGGGGCCTTCCTCGCCGCAGCCATCTTCGCCTTGCATCCGGTGCATGTGGAATCCGTGGCGTGGATGACGGAACTCAAGAACACCCTCTCGGGCGCTTTCTGTCTGGGCGCAGCGCTGGCTTACCTGGGATTCGACCAGGGCCGGCGCAAAGGGCTTTACGCGCTCGCCCTGGGGCTGTTTGTGCTGGGACTGCTGACCAAGACCGCCATCGCGACCTTCCCGGCGGGAATGCTGGTGGTCCTGTGGTGGAAACGGGGGAAGCTGTCGTGGAGGGGCGATGTGGTGCCGCTGCTGCCCTTCTTCCTCGCGGGCCTGGCGTCGGGGCTGGTCACGGTCTGGGCCGAGCAGAGGATCTTCGGCGCAACCGGGACCGAGTTCCACTTCTCGTTTGCCGAACGCTGCCTGATCGCCGGGCGCGGGTTTTGGTTCCACCTGGGCAAGCTGTTCTGGCCGGCGGAGATGATCTTCATGTATCCCCGCTGGCCGATCCGGGGGGCGGCCGTGGCGCAATACCTTTATCCGGCGGCAGCCCTTCTTCTGCTGGCGGGAGCCTGGTCGTTGCGGCGACGCAGCCGCGGCCCCCTGGCAGCGCTGCTCTTCTTCGCCGGCACACTGTTTCCAGCCCTCGGCTTCTTCAACGCCTATTCGTTCCGCTACTCCTTTGTGAACGACCATCACCAATACCTGGCGAGCCTGGGATTGATCACCCTGGCCTCGGCGGCAATGGCGCGGCTCCTGGGCCGCTGGGGAGTCTGGGGCAAAACCCCGGGCAACCTGCTGTGCGGGGGGATGGTGGCGCTCCTGGCCGCGCTGAGCTGGCAGCACGCCGGCGCGTTCCGGGACGACGTCACGCTCTGGCGCGATACCCTGGCCAAGAATCCCGGCTGCTGGATGGCGCAGCACAACTGGGGGGTTATCCTGGCGGCGAGGGGCGAGTTCGAGGCTGCCGAGGAGCATTATCGCGCCGGGCTCGCGCTCAATCCGGACGCCGAGGCGCACCTGGGCCTGGGCGCCGTGCTGGAAGCCCAGGGCAAGACCGATGAGGCCGGGACCCAATACCTCGCCGCGATCCGCTTGAAGCCGGATTACGCCGAGGCCCATAACAATCTCAGCAGCCTTGCCGTCAAGCGGAGAGATGCCCCGCAGGCACTCAGCCACGCCTCCGAAGCCGTCCGCCTCCGGCCCGATTATGCCGAGGCCCACTTCAACCTCGGCAACGCCTTCAACCTCCAGGGCGTCACCACAAACGCCGTCGCGGAATACTCGGCGGCGATCCATCTCAGGCCGGACTATCCCGAGGCGTATTACAATCTGGGCTGCGCGATGTTTCTGCTCGGCCGCCTCGACGAAGCCGCCGCGAGCCTGTCCGAAGCCGTGCGGCTCCAGCCCGCCAATGCTGCCGCGCGCGATAGGCTCGCCTTTGTCCTCGCGCGCCGCGACTCCGGGCAGAACACCCGGCCCGCGCAGAAATAGCGGCCGGAGCATCTCACTTTGTCCCGAAGGGACATCCAACAATAGCCCAACGTTTCAACGTTGGGAACCAGTGCCCACAATGCTAAAAGTCCTGGAGGGACGGCTGACGGATCGGGCAGGGTTTCAGCCGACCCTTCGGGACTTATGCTCCCCCTAAACTCGCGTCCCCAACGTTGAAACGTTGGGCTATTCTCGGGCATCCCTCCGGGATGAGGAGGAGCAAATCCGGGTCAGGCCTTTGTCCCGGAGGGATGAGAGGGTGTCAAATCCTAGCGGCATTGCCCACGAATGTCTGCGCTCCAATCACCCGGCGTGGCGGTTTTGATGCGACGGAGTTGATGGGGTGCTCAACTTGGTGCTTGCGCTGCGGGGCTGGCCTCATTAGCTATAGGCACTTGTTGCTTTAGATTTATGGTTGCATTGCCGCCATCAGGCCAGCGGGTGTGTAGGGTCTTTGATTCCGCCGCGGCTTGCGCCGTGAGGCGGGTGATTTCCCTTTCTGCGGTTCATCCCAAGTCGTCCCGTCCCTCGATGGTCCATTCCAGGTCCTCTCTGGCGTCGGCTCCTGCGCGCTGCGCCGTGGGCGGCTGCATCAAGTGACCATGTCCTCCACGCCTGATTCCGCCGCCAAGCGCCCCGCCGTGAAGGCGCGGAAGAAGAGCAGGGGCGCCGTCGGCCCGCCGCCGGCCGAGCCCGATGC
>JAPLUA010000255.1 GCA_026397855.1 Verrucomicrobiota bacterium
ACCTACGCCGAGCTAGGGGCGGCCATCCTGCTCAAGCTGGGCCTGGGCACCAACGCCGTCCAGCCGGTGCCGGCCATGCTGGTTCGCAAAGACCGGACCTACGCCACGGCGGCCAGCCTGAAGCGCTGGATGCGGGAGCATGGCATGACGCCGGCGAAGATCAATTTGATGACCCTGGGGCCTCATGCGCGCCGCTCGCGCCTGATGTTTGAAAAGGCCTTCGGAGATGGCGTGACGGTGGGCGTGATGGCGATCCCTTGCCGGGACTACGATCCGGTGCACTGGTGGCGATCCAGCGCGGGGGTGCGAGTCGTCATTGCCGAGGGGTTGGCTTACGTTTACGCCCGGTTCTTCTTCTCGCCGCCGCCGCTGTGACTGCCAGGCCCGGGACCGGCCGGGGCCGGTCAGACGGGCAGGATTACGCTGACGGTTGTACCGCAGCCGACACGGGACTTGATCTTCACCTTTCCGCGGTGCGTCTCGACAACACGAGCCACGATGGCCAGACCCAGGCCGGTGCCGCGGGCTTTGGTCGTGCTCAGCACCGAGGTAAAGGCGCTCCGCCTCTGCTCCTCGCTCATGCCGGGGCCGGTGTCCTTGATTTCCACCACCACATGGGTCGGCTGCGGCGCCCGGCGCGGCGTGTGAATCGCGCGGGAAACGATCGTCAGCGTGCCGCCTTCGGGCATCGCCTCGGCCGCGTTGAGGATCAGGTTGAGAAAGGCTTGCTCCAGCTGGGTCGGCGCGCCCGGCACCGCGGGGAGATCGGGCTGAAACTCCTGGGCCAATTGAATATTCTGATGCTTGAGCTTGTGCCGCACCAGCAGGCCCAGATCGTCAATCAGCCGGTTCAGATTCACCGGTTCCATCCGGGGCTCAGCCTTGCGGGCAAAGTCGAGGATCTGCTCAACGATCCGGTTCATGTGCTCGATCTTCTCGCTGATAATCCGGGCGTCCTTCTCGCGGGGGTCGCCGGCGGGGAATTTGAGGTCCAGCGAGTGGTAGAGCATCTTCAGGACCGTCAGGGGATTGCGGATTTCGTGCGCCACCTCGGCCGCGAGCAGGCCAAGCGCGCCGAGCTTTTCGTTCTGGCGCAACTGCTCCTCGACATCCACGACCTTCTCGTAGAGCCGGGCCTTCTGGATGGCGATGCCGGACAGCTCGGCCAGGGCGGAGAGAATCCGGACCTCGTCATCGGAGAAGCTGTAAGGCTGGCCCGAATAGACGCTCAGGGTCCCGATCGCCCGGCCGCCATAGATCAGCGGCACGCTCAGCAGCGCCATCAGGCCCTCCCGGCGCGCGGCATCCACGTTTTGATAGAGGCTTGAGCCCTGCACGTTCTCCACCTGCACCGGCTTCTTGCGTCGCACCACGACGCCGAGCAGGCTATCCTCCACGCTCAGGCGGGGACGGTTGGCATACTGCTCGCTCGCGCCAAAGTTGGCGCGTGGCTCGAGCCATTCGCCGCTGTCATCCAGCAGCATCAGCGCGGCGACCTTCGCCTGCATCAGCAGGCAGGCCTCGCGCGTAATGACCCCCAGGGCATCGTCCAGATTGAGCGTGGAGTTGATAGTCTGGCTGACGCCGGCCAGCGATTCAAAGAGGCGCGCCTTGAGCCGGACCTGTTCGTAGAGCCAGGTGTTGTGGATCACGCGCGCCGCCTGCACGGCCAGCGCTTCGAGCAGCTCCTGGTCCCCGGCGCTGAACGCATCGGGCCGATCCGAATCCACATTCAGAACCCCGCGCACATCGCCCCTGACCTCCAGCGGCACCGCCAGCTCCGAACGGACCTCCTCGCGAAGCATCACGTAACGCGGGTCCTTGGCAACATCCCCCACGCGCGCCGGCTTGCCCGTCCGGGCAACCCATCCGGTGATGCCCTCCCCCAGCTTGAGCCGAAGATTCGCCGCGCTCGCGGGCAGGCCTGCCGTGGCATGGATTTCCAGAAGGCCGCTGGTGGGATTGAGCAGGACGGCCGACCCGCTCGAAGCGCGCATCAGGCGGACAGCCTGGTTCAGGATCAACCGCAGCGCCTCCTGCGGATCGAGCGTGGAATGAATCACCTCGCCGACCTGGTGCAGGAGGTTCAGCCGGTCGAATTGCGCCCTCAGTTCAGCCAGTTCGTTGCTCATCGGACCCTGGCGGTGAACCAAATGCCTGCCAGCCCAAAGGACAAGTCGGGAAACCATGCGGCCAGCCACGGGGGCAGGCTGCCGCCGGTCCCAAGCGCCAGCCCGACCTGTTGCAGGACGAAATAGGCGAAACAGATTACAATGCTGCTTGCCACACCCACATACACATTCCGCCGACCACCAACCGCCCCGAAAGGAATGGCAATGAGCACCACGACCAGGCAGGTCCATGGCGCCGCCAGGCGGCCCTGGAGTTTTGTGTGGAGCCATGCCGCGTCGGAACGGGACGGATTGGGGTGCAGGCGGAGGTAGTGGAGGATCTCCATGATGGGCACATCGGCCTTCCGCGCTGACCGCAGCGAGAGGCTGGCGCTGATCCTGATCTCGCTGTTAATCTCCTCCACCGTTTCCGTGAATTCGGAGATCGTCATCACGTTGGTCTGCATCGAGGGCACCGGCGGCAGGTCTGTCTGCGCCGTTTCCCGGAACTCGCGCAGGTTGTAAAACCTCCACCCGCCTTTGACAGGCACGGCCCGCTCCGCCCTGAGCTGCCACGGCCTCGAACCGTCCTGGGCGGTCCAGGAAACAATGGGCTCAATCATCTCGCCGGTGTCAGAGTTATAAACCCCGATGCGCCAGATCCGGCCATCCCGCGCATTCTCGAAGCAGAGATTGCGGACCGCATTGCGCCTGTCGGTGCGAACGACTGATGGCATGTGCCGTTCCAGGATTGCCTTTGCGGCGTCATAGCTTTCCGGCGCCCATAACTCGTTGATCGCCAGGAGAACCAGGCTGGCCAGGAACCCCACCGCCAGGTAAGGCATGGACAACCGCCACATGCTGATGCCAGCGGCCCGGATGGCCGTGATCTCATTGTGCCTGGCGTGGCTGGTCAGCGTGTAGAGCAACGAAAGCAGCAGCGCGATGGGCATCACGATCACCAGGAAATCGGGAGCCACCACGAGGTAATATTCTGCGATATCCCGGGCGGACAGCTCTTTCTTCTGGAAGTCACCCAGGTTCGCGAACAGGTCGGAGGCAACCCAGAAGATGAAGAAGCCGCAGAGGCAGAAGCCAAGCGGGATCAGCAACTCGCGCAACAGATAACGGTCCAGCAGACGCATGTGACTGCAGCCTAATCGGCAGCAGCCCTCAAGGCAAGCGCACCCCAAGCAGGCCGCAGCCTTTCAGGACGAGAGGCATCCGCCGGCCACTGAACGGACCGGGCTCGCAACCATTCTGCCAAGGGGCCCTGCTAAGCGGACAGGGCCTCTTCCTTAATGATCCAGTCGTAGCCCTTCTCCTCGAGCTCCAGCGCCAGCTCTTTACCCCCGGTGCGGATGATACGGCCATCCACCAGCACATGCACGAAGTCCGGCACAATGTAGTCCAGCAGCCGCTGATAATGCGTGATGACCAACTGCGAGTTATCGGCCCGGCGCAGCTTGTTAACGCCCTTGGAAACCACCTTCAGCGCGTCAATGTCCAGCCCGGAGTCCGTTTCATCGAGAATGGCGAGGCGGGGCTCCAGCACCGCCATCTGGAACACCTCGTTCCGCTTCTTCTCGCCGCCGGAAAAGCCCTCGTTCACCGAGCGCCTCAGGAGGTCCTCCTTCAGTTCCAGCAGTTGAATCTTGTCCTTCACCAGCGTCAGAAACTCCATCGCATCCAACTCCGGGAGCCCACGGTGCTTGCGGACTTCGTTCAGCGCCGACTTCAGGAAGTAAGTGCTGTTCACGCCGGGGATTTCCACCGGGTATTGGAAGGCGAGGAAGAGCCCCTCGCGGGCCCGCTCCTCCGGAGCCAGTTCCAGCAACTCTTTGCCGTTGTAAAGAACCTGCCCGCCGGTGACCTCGTATCCATCACGGCCGGCCAGGATGGCCGCCAGCGTGCTCTTGCCGCTGCCGTTCGGGCCCATGACCGCATGCACCTCGCCGGGATAAATCGTCAGGTTGATGCCTTTGAGAATCCGCTTGCCCTCAACGCCGGCGTTGAGGTCCTTAATTTCCAGTATCGCTTGTTTCATGCTTGCCTGATTTGCCGGGGCCGATCGCCACCCGTGGAATCCGCCCGGGCTATTTCACTCGTTGAACTCATTAAACGCTTCGACGCTCCACGCTCGACGCCGGCCGCCATCACCCCACGCTGCCTTCCAGGCTTACGCCGAGCAGCTTCTGCGCTTCGACGGCGAACTCCATCGGCAGCTCGCGGAACACTTCCTTGCAGAAGCCATTGACGATCATGTTGACGGCATCCTGGGTCGCCAACCCCCGCTGGTTGCAGTAAAAGATCTGGTCCTCCCCGATCTTCGAGGTCGATGCCTCATGCTCCACGCGGGATGTGGTATTCTTCACTTCGATGTAGGGAAACGTATGCGCGCCGCACTTGTTCCCCAGCAGCAGCGAGTCGCACTGCGAAAAGTTGCGCGCGTTAGCTGCGCTCTTCTGGATCTTGACCTGGCCCCGGTAGCTGTTCTGGCCGTGCCCGGCCGAGATGCCCTTGGAGACGATCGTGCTCCGGGTGTTCTTGCCGACATGCACCATCTTGGTACCCGTGTCGGCCTGCTGGTAATTGTTCGTCACGGCAACGGAGTAGAATTCGCCGACCGAATTATCCCCCAGCAGGATGCAGCTCGGGTATTTCCAGGTGATCGCCGACCCGGTTTCCACCTGCGTCCAGCAGATCTTGGAGTTCTTTCCCTTGCACAACCCGCGCTTGGTCACAAAATTATAGATGCCTCCCCTGCCCTGCTCATCCCCAGGATACCAGTTCTGCACGGTCGAATACTTGATCTGGGCGTTATCCAGGGCGATCAGTTCCACCACTGCGGCATGCAGCTGATGCTCGTCCCGCATCGGCGCGGTGCAACCCTCAAGATAGCTCACCGACGCTCCTTCTTCCGCCACGATCAGCGTCCGCTCAAACTGGCCGGTATTGGCCGCATTGATGCGGAAATACGTGGACAGCTCCATCGGGCACCGCACGCCTTTCGGGATGAAGCAGAACGAGCCGTCGCTGAACACGGCCGAGTTGAGCGCGGCGAAGAAGTTGTCCGCGTAAGGAACCACCAGGCCCAAATACTTCCTCACCAGGTCCGGATGCTCCTGCACCGCCTCGCTAAACGAGCAGAAGATGATCCCCTTCTCGGCCAACTGCTTCTTGAACGTGGTGCCCACCGAGACGCTATCAAACACCGCATCCACCGCCACCCCAGCCAGGCGCTCACGCTCCTTGAGCGGGATGCCGAGCTTCTCGTAGGTCTCCAGCAGCTTCGGGTCCACCTCTTCCAGGCTCCGCGGCCCGTCGCCCTTCTTCTTCGGCGCCGAGTAATAAACCGACTTCTGGTAGTCAATCGGCGGGTAATGCACGTGCGGCCAGGTTGGCTCCTGGAGGGTCAGCCAATGACGGTAGGCCTTCAGCCGCCATTCGAGCATAAACTCAGGCTCGTTCTTCTTGCCCGAAATCAGGCGCACAATGTCCTCGTTCAAGCCCGGCGGCGCCGCATCGGCCTCCACGTCGGTGACGAAGCCGTACTTGTATTCCGTCTTAACCAGGCCTTCAATTGTCTCGGTTGCTGTGCTCATCTCAACTCAATGCCCCAAGCTTCTCCCCACTGACGATGTAACCCATGTAACTCATGCAACTCATGTAACTCGTATAATTCATTCAGCCATTCCACTCGCCGCCCCCGACCCATTCCCCCGCCCGCGCTTGCCGTTGCCGCAGGCGGCGCACCGCCCATGAATGGCGATGTCGTAGCGTTCCGCCCGGTAGCCCTTCGGCAGCGCGACCCCCGGACCGTCGGCTAACTCAATGTCGAAAACGCTCTTGCACTGGCCGCAATAAAAGTGCCCGTGCTCGCGCATATTCGGGCAAAAGCGCGTCGCGCCGCGCTCCAGCGTCACCTGTCGCGCCAACCCGCATTCCACCAACGCATCCAGGCAGTTATAGACCGTCGCCATCGAAATGCCCGGCATGTCGTGCTTGACCCGGATGAACACTTCTTCCGCCGTCGGATGATCGCGTTTGCGCAGCAGCACAGCATAGACGTGCTCGCGCTGGCGCGTAAAACGAAAACCGCGCGTCGCCAGCCGTTCGTTCAGCCAGGCGTCAGGTTTTCTCTGGATCGCTTCGATCATGCCGGGGCCAAGGTAGCGCGGCCCCGGCCATTGTCAATATTTGGAATAGTTCTAAATGGGGACCTGCCCTCGGACTTAACACGCCTTCACGCGCTGCCTCAAGTCCCCGGGCGATAGGAACGAGACTTCCAACCCGCTGACCGTGCGGTCGTAGGCGGGGCCTGACAGGGGCGACACGACGAAGTTCCTGCCGTTCGGATACAGCGAGCGAAACGCCGCGAGGCCGCGCGCCTCGAAAGATTGCGGCTGCCATTTGCATTCGATGGCGTCCACCGCCTCGCGTCCCCGGGGGACCACAAAACCCACTTCCCGCTGCTGTTTGTCGCGCCAGAATTGAACTCGGGGCACTCCCGCGGCCAGGAGCGCGTCCAAGACCAGATGCTCCCAAAGTGTGCTGCAATCCTCCGCCCGGAGACGATCCCACCCGCGCGCGTGGCAGACCAGTCCGGTGTCAAAGCCGAAGACTTTGGGCTGGGCGATGATCTCCCGGCGTCCGCCGGCGGAAAACGGCCGCAGCACATGAACGACGTGAGTCACCTGGTACACCTCCAGCCAGTTTGTGATTGTCGGCCGGCTGATGGCGCTCTCGGCGGCCAGACGGGTGACTTCGAGCAGTCCGCCGCTTTGACGCAGCAGCAGTTCCAGAACGCGCAGGAAGCCGGCGCGCTTCTCCAGCCGGAACAACTCCTGCACGTCGCGCGCAAAATAGGAATCCAGCCATTCGGCGTAGAACTCCGGGTTGTGCCCCTCCCCGAGCAAGGCGGGCGGCAATCCGCCGCGGAGCAGTCGCTTCCGCGTGTCCGCAACGCCGAAAGCAGCCGCCTCCTCATGCAGCACCGGGACCAGTGCCATGACCCGCTTGCGGCCCGTAAGCGTGTCCCGGAACTTCTGCGTCGCCGCCAAGGTCGAAGATCCCGTGGCCAGGATTCTCAATCGGGGAAAAGCGTCCGCCCCGATCTTGAGCAGGCGGCTGGGATCGGGCAGCTGATGAACCTCGTCCAGAATCACCGTCGGCTGGCGAATCGAGCAGTAGAAGCTCTCCGGGTCCCGCAGCCGCTCCGCCACGCTGGGCAGGTCGCAATTAAAGTATTCGGCGTCGGCAACACTCTGAGCCAGCACCGTCTTGCCCACCCGCCGCGGCCCCGTCAGCCATACAATGGCCGCCTGCTTCCATGCCGCCGCCAGGCGCTCCTGCCAAACTGGACGTTCAATCATGCAACCACACTTTACTTATAGACGGCTAAATGTAAAGCCTGCCTGCAAGGGCTGCGTCAGCGCCCCTCAACGACCCGCTAACCCGCCCAGCACGATCCCACCGTGGGTGGCGAGGCTTGAATACTTTACAAATCCGTGACAATTGTTGTGCTTGCGGCGGGGCAGACTCAGGCCAGAATTGATGTGACGATCCATGACCAGTCTCCGTCCAACGCAAAGGCCGGGTTTTGTCTGGCAAGCGGGGTTGATCCTGCTGCCGGTGCTCATCATTGCGGTCGTGGCGCTGACGGCCATTATCGAGAATCGCACGGTGGTTGGGCGGGACGCGCGTCGGCGCGCCGAGGAGGTGGCGCGGCAGTATGGCAAGGAACTGGAGCGCCCGTGGGGAGCCTTCCTGATGCAGCACGACCGGTATTCCCAGTGCTGGAGCGATTACCTGGGGCAAGTGGCGGCCAACTGGCCCGGAGGCGCTCAGCGCGCGGGGCCTGAGGCCGAGGCGGCCCGGTCTCCTGGGCGCGACCTGCTCGCGCAGTTGGCCGAGTGGCAGGCCCAGTATCCGGAACTGCGGGCGGAAGAGGTCTTTCCCGACCGGTTCGGGCTGACAGCCGAGGGGCGCTTTCAGGGTGGGCTGGAGTTCAACCCCGCGCCCCAGCCGCCAGCCTGGTTCACCGGCTTCTCCTTCGCACAACGATCGGCATGGGAGGCGCTGAAGGCCGAGGGATCGTCCGGGACAAGCGCGGAAGAGATTGAGCAACGCATCGCGCAGTTCCAGGAAACCGGCCCGGAAACGGACGCGCAAATGAACGCGGCGTTCATCGGTCTGCGCACCAGGCTCCGGACGCTGCCGGCGGCGGAGGCGACGGCTGAGGCGCTCCGCTTTGCGGATAACAGCCACGGGGCGCTATCCGAAGCGGGCCTGCCCCTGGCAAATCTCGCGTTCGGGGAGGCCCTGCGCTGCGCGCGTGCCACGGGGCTATCCGAAGAGCTATGGGATGCCATCTCCGGACAGGTAATTCACTCCCCCAGCCCCCTGGTTCCGGGGTTGTTGGATCAGATCGAACAGCTTGCCGGCACCAACACGACGCTCCAGACCGGCGTAGGAGCCTGGCGCACGCTCTGGAGCGCCCGCTTGAAGCTCTACGACATTGCCGACCTCGTTCGTCAGGCCGGCAAACTGCACGGCTCCACCACCGCTAACTTCTGGATAGACCACGACCAGGCCCGCTGGCTCTGCATCCTGAACCCGCAGTCCGGCTCGCCAGACCAGCCAACGAATGATGTCTGGACCGAAGTCCGCTTCCTGCCCAAATCAGTCGCCGAACGCGCTCTGGTTCGGGCGCTGGAGAATTCAGAGGTCAAATTGCCGGGCTACCTCGGCATAGCGGCCTGGCTGGAAGGGGAACCGCTGACCCTGCCCGTGCGCTGGTCCCCGGGCCGGGACACCAACTCAACACCGATGTTCCTGGCCGAGGCCAACGGCAGTCTCTCCAGCTTCGGCAAACAGCAGCGGACCTCCGATGGGCCGCAGCCAGACCGGGAATGGCTGCCCAGCCGCCCCCGCTTCGTCTTGCAGCTTTACGTGGCGGACCAGGCGCTCCTGTTCTCCTCGTACCGGCGTCACGCCCTGCTGCTGGCCGGGCTGGTGGCCGCGTCGGCCTTCGCCTCGCTGGTCGGGGTCATTGCTTCCTGGCTCGCTTTCCGGCGGCAACTGCGCCTCAACGAACTGAAGAGCAACTTCGTCTCCAGCGTCTCGCACGAGCTGCGCGCGCCCATCGCTTCGGTGCGCCTGATGGCCGAGAGCCTTGAGCGGGGCAAAGTCCCCGAGCCGACCAGGCAGCAGGAATACTTCCGCTTCATCGTGCAGGAATGCCGCCGCCTCTCCTCGCTCATCGAGAACGTGCTGGACTTCTCGCGCATCGAACAAGGACGCAAGCAGTATGACCTCGAACCCACCGACCTCGTGGCCCTGACCCGGGAAACGGTAAAGCTGATGCAGACCTACGCCGCCGAGCGCGGCGTCAACCTTCAGCTCCAGTTCCCCGGCGCGGCAGGCAATCAACCCTCGACTGCCGACTATCAAATGCCCGCCGACGGCAAAGCTCTCCAGCAAGCCCTCGTCAACCTGGTTGACAACGCGCTCAAACATTCGCCAAAGGGCGATATCGTAACCGTTGGATTAGAAGCCCCCAGCCCCCAGCCCGGGGCCCAGCCCCACGCATCACGCATCACGCATCACGCATCACCCCTCCGCCTCTGGGTCGAGGACCGCGGCGAGGGCATCCCGGCCTCCGAGCACGAGCGGATCTTCGAGCGCTTCTACCGGCGCGGCTCCGAATTGCGGCGTCAGACCCAGGGGGTGGGAATCGGGCTGAGCATTGTGAAACACATCGTCGAGGCGCACGGTGGCCGCGTGGTGGTGCGCAGCGCCCCGGGAGAAGGGAGCCGCTTTGTTATCGAACTGCCCTTGGCACCAGCCGCTGCGAAATCCGAAACCCGAAATCCGAAGCCCGAATGAAATCCGAAGGCCGAAATCCGAATGCCGGAAGCGGCGATCTGATGACAAACGGGCGTTGGAGCACCGCCTTCGGCCTTCGGGTTTCGGATTTCGGGCTTCCTTCGGATTTCGGCCCTCGCATTTCGGATTTCCCATCATGGAACGTATCCTGATCATCGAAGACGAACTCCCCATGCGCACCGTCCTCCAGGACGTGCTGGCCGGGGAAGGCTACCGCATACTGACCGCGTCCGACGGCGAGACCGGCCTGCAGCGCGCCGTGGACGAGAAGCCCGACCTCATCCTGCTGGACGTCATGATGCCCAAGCTGGACGGCTACGCGGTCTGCGCCGAGCTGCGCCGGATGTCGAACCCCGTCCCGATCCTCATGCTCACGGCCAAGGGACAGGTGGAGGACCGCGTGCAGGGCCTGGACGTGGGAGCCGACGATTACCTCGTGAAGCCCTTCAGCACGGAGGAACTGCTCGCCCGCGTGCGCGCGATGCTGCGCCGCATCCAGCGCCAAACGAAGATGCCCACAAAGCTCACCCTCGGCGAGGCGCACATTGACCTGGTCAAGCAAACCGCCACGCGCGGCCGCAAGACACTGCACCTGACCGCCAAGGAGTTCGCGATGCTCCGGCTGATGGCGGAAGTGCCGGGTGAGCCCGTCTCGCGCGAGCGATTCCTGGACGTCGTCTGGGGCTACACGGCATTCCCGACCACACGCACCGTGGACAACCACATTGCGAGCCTGCGCAGCAAGCTCGATCACGACCCCGAGGAGCCGCGCTGGATCAAGACAGTCCATGGCGTCGGGTATAAGCTCGAAGTGTTCAGCGCCCCCGCCGATTTTACAAAAGGGTGACAATCCGCCAGGCAGGAATGCGTCAAACTAAGCGCAAAGAATATCAAACCAGGCCAATATGAAGACGATCATACCGCCATCAAACACCCCCCACCCGCGCGCAGGTGCCCAAGCCGGGTCCGCCCCCGCCGTAACGCAGATTTTCAATCTGCTGTATCGCAGAATTGCATTCTGCAGACCGCAGGAAAGGTCCCAAGGCATAGGCATGTCGAGTCCCCCGCTCCCTGCAAATCAGCGCCACGGCAAACTGCACCCCAACGCCACCCTCCCCACGGCCGCCCTCTGCCTCCTGCTCGCAGCCCTAACCCCGCCGCTGGCCCCCGCCCGCGCCGCCACCAACGACCTCACCACCGCCATCCAGCGCGGCCTGTTCGAGGAGGAAGCCAACCAGAACCTGGGCGCCGCCATCCAGGCCTACCAGGCGGTTGCCGGCCAATTCGACAAAGACCGCAAGCTCGCCGCCACCGCCATCTTCCGCCTGGGCGAGTGCTACCGCAAACAGGGCAACACCAACGACGCCGCAGTCCAGTACGAGCGCATCCTGCGCGAATTCACCGACCAGCCCACGCTCGTCACGCTCAGCCGCCAGAACCTTGCGGGCCTGGGCAGCGCACCGGTGGCACCCGCTGCCCCTACCCTTTCGGACGCGGCGCGCCAGGAGCAGAAGAGCCTGCTGGAAGAGGAGATGAAGTTGGTCCAGAAGCAATTGGAGTCGCAGCAAAAACAAGTGGCGATGGGAGCGATGACCCCGGACGGTCTCTTGCCGACCCAGCGCGACTTGCTCAAGCTCAAGCGACAGTTAGCCGCTCTCGACGCCGGCCAGCCGATCTCCATTACCGCGACGGAACTCCCCGCTTCCGCCGCCTCCACTGAGTCCGACGAAGTCCGCCGCATCCAGGCCCTGATCAAGGACAGCCCCGACCTGATCAACGCCCCCGATCGGAAGGGCGCAACCCTGCTCCAATCCGCCGCCGCAAAGGGCAACGTGGCGGTGGTGAAACTGCTGCTGGAGAACGGCGCGGCTGTGGATGGCCTCCAGCAACCCGGCTTCACCGCACTGCACTACGCCGCCGCCAACGGCCGCAAGGCGGTCGTTGACCTGCTGCTCAGCAAAGGCGCCAAGCCCGACGCCCGGAATGTCAGCGGCGTCACTCCCCTTCACCTCGCCACCCTGAAGGGCTACGAGTCGGTCGCCAAGGCCCTCCTGGCCGCCGGGGCGCCCATCAATGACCTAACCAAAGACTATAGCAAGGGAGAGAGTGAGGACCTGCCCTACAGCATCGCCGGATATATGTCCCCGCTCCACCTGGCCTCCGAGGGCGGTTACACCCGCCTTGTGGAGTTGCTGCTTGCCAAGGGTGCGGATGTGAATGCCGGCTACCAGACTCCGCTAAGTTACGCCGTGCGCAAGCACTACCTGCCCGTGGCGGAACTGCTCCTGGCAGCCCATGCCAACCCGAACGCGGGCACTTGCGACCTGCCCCTCGCGGTGGCGGCATTCGCAGGCGAAACACCCGTGCTCAAGCTGTTGCTGGCTCATGGAGCCAATCCCAACACGAATACGCCACTCAGTTGGCAGCTCTATATGGGGCAATCCTTTCTCGCGACGGGCACGGCGTTCCGTCCGCTGTTCCTGGCGGTCAATCAGCACGCAGCCGAGGCCGTGGCCGAACTCCTCCGGGCCAAAGCCGATCCCAATGCGCTCGACCCTCGGGGGCGATCCCTCCTGTTTGAAGCTCTGCCGCACGCGCCGACTCTCCAGGCTCTACTCGAAAGCGGAGCCAACCCGAACGTGGCCGACTCGGAGGGGGATTCGCCGCTCTCTAGAGCAGTTTACACCACCAACCAACCGGCGGTTGAGCTGCTCCTGGCCCACCAGGCCGACACGACTGCCGCCAGGAAATCTGACGGATGGACGCCGCTGCATTTGGCGGCAGCGTTGGGGGTCAAGCCTATCGGCGAGCTGCTCTTGAACGCCGGCGCAGCCATCAACGTGACCAGCAAGCGCGGAGAGACGCCGCTCCACGTTGCCGTCCGCTACGACATGCCGGAAGTGGCTGCGCTGCTCCTGGCGCGCAAAGCCGATCCGAATGCCAAGGATATTGAGGGCCAGACCCCGCTGCATTTTGCAGTCGCCAATGGCCAGTCAGCTATGGCCAAGTTACTCTTGGCCAACCAGGCGGATCCCAACGAGCGGAACAACTCCGGCGCAACACCGCTGGACCTCGCGAAGAGCCAGCCCCAGGCGCCTCGAGCACTCATGCCGAGGGGGATGCCAGTTCCACCCACCCCGGGATTTGCAGGCAGACGGTCAGCCTCCTCACCCGGTTCCCAGCAGTCGGAGCCGCCGCCTCAAGCAATGGCCGAACTGCTGCGCCAGCACGGCGCGGTGGATGACTTGCCGCAGCTCGACGGAATCAGGATCCAACGCCGGGCGACCGGGTTTTCCAACACCCCATTGACCAAGTGCCCCCATGACTGGAGCCAATTCACCCTTTTGGAACTCCTGGCCATGCAGTACGGTTTGTTGGCGACCTCGCCAAACGAAGGAGGAGATAATGCCATGTCCTTCTTGAGCGCTTTCTTCGAGAATTCCCGTTTGCCTTATCCCGACCTGGCGCACCTCCGTATTCGCCGCCCCGCTCGCGATGCGAAGAGCTGGCAAGAGCAGGTCGTTGACCTCACCCCGGTCCTGACCTCCGGCGATTGCTCGAAAGACGTAGGCCTGGGATGGGGCGATGTCGTGGAGGTTCCCGAGGCCGACCATCCGCTGAATCAAGCCTGGCCGGGCCTTTCCGAGCCGAGACTGCTGAATTTGAAACAGTGCCTGACTCGCCAGGTCGCAATCGTGGTCAAGGGACAGGCCACGAACATTACTCTGGCGCCAAGGATCAGCCAACTCTCTCAATACGGGAGATTCACAATCATCGGCCGCACGCCCTTCTGGCTCAAACCGGTCCTCCTCCAATCCAAGCGGGTGCTCGTCTCGTCCGATCTCTCCCGGGTGAAGGTCATCCGCCACAACGCCGCCACGGGCCGGCAGGACGAGTGGGTCGTGGATTGCTCGGAGGCCAGCCCGGCCCCGGATTTCTGGCTCAAGGACGGCGACCGGATCGAGGTGCCGGAGAAGACTTCCTCGTCCGCCACGGCGCAAGCAGAGGCGCCGCAGGCAGCGGCTCCAAAACCGGCGGCACCATCCTCCGGGCCCGGCAAACCAGCCGCGAGTTCCTTCTCGCAGCGGCTCGCGCACGTCGTTGAGCGCGTGCCCCCAAGCCAAACCCCTGGGAGCGACCGGGGACAGCATCCGGACGTCGCCAACCGGCCCTATTCCCCCAAAGCCGACGACCCCGCGTTGCCCAGTGCCGGTTACCTTGCAGATCGCGCAGCCAAGACACGCCGCGCGGAACTGTGGGAACCACGCGCGACGGCGGACCTGAAGGGCCGGGCCTGCCCGGCGGTTTGGACCGGCTCCGAAATGGTCGTGTTCGGCGGCGAAGGCGTGGGGACGAGTTTCGACGACGGCGCCCGCTATTGCCTGGCAGAGGACACGTGGGCCTTGCTGCCGCAAAAAGGCGCACCGTCCTCCCGCACCGGTCATGCGATGCTTTGGACCGGCAAGGAGGTGATCGTATGGGGCGGCTTTGGCGGACGCTGGGGCAACGATACCAACCGCCATGACGGCGCGCGCTATAGCCCCTCCGCCAACACCTGGAAGCCGGTATCCACCCGGAACGCCCCCGAGGCCCGGTTCGATTTCTCGGCACTGTGGACCGGCAAGGAGATGCTGGTGTGGGGCGGCTACACCGATTCTCATAGCCGCTACCAGGGCGCTCATGCCGATGCCCACCTCAACACCGGAGGCCGCTACGATCCCACCAGCGATGCGTGGAGGACAATCACCCCCCAGGGCGCCCCCTCCCGCCGCGCCTTCAACACCGCAGTCTGGACCGGCAAAGAGATGCTCGTCTGGGGCGGCTGCAATACCAGCAAGGTCCTCAACGACGGCGGCCGCTATAACCCAGCGAAGGATGCCTGGAAACCCATCAACACCGATGGCGCGCCCAACCCGCGCGGCGGCCATGTCGCCGTTTGGACCGGCAAGGAGATGCTCATCTGGGGCGGCACCACCCGCGAACCGCGCGAGGCTTCAGACTACTTCGAAACCGGCGCGCGCTACAATCCGGAGACGGATGAGTGGAAGCCCATCTCCTCCGTTGGCGCCCCCAAGGGCAGGGTTTTGGCCCCCGCAGTCTGGACGGGCGCCGAGATGCTCTTCTGGGGCGGGGTCAACGACGCCCAGGGCAGCGGGGTAAATGATTCCAGCCGCTTCGTCGGCACCGGCGCCCGCTACAACCCGGCCACCGACACCTGGACCGAAATCATCAACGCCGGCGCGCCCTCCCCCCGCTTGACCAGCGCGGTCTGGACCGGAGATGGCCTGCTCACCTTCGGCGGCTACAACGGCAGTCACCTGAACGATACCTGGTTCTATTCGCCGCAGCGGACGCTTTATCCCTACACGAAGCAGTGATCGTTCGGGAGGGCGAGCGTACCCGCGAGCCCAAATTGTCTGCACGAGCGCCGGCATCGCTCCGCGCCGCTCCAATGCGCCGCCAGTTGAGGCCTGTCAGGCCGGATGGCGGTCATTAGAGCAATTTGTTACATGCCGGGGGTCCCATCTCCACACCCTCTCCATCCAAACGCCCTATAGCACCCCTG
>JAPLUA010000338.1 GCA_026397855.1 Verrucomicrobiota bacterium
AGGGGTGCGCCGGAACGTCGTTCCACCTGGAAGTCTGCGCCGACTGCTTCGACCGCCCCCTGCGGCCTGGATTCTCCGCCGCAACGGCCGATGCCATAAAGGCGGCGCAGACCAGCAGTATCAGGCCCCGGCAAATCACTGTTTTCCTTTCCGTTTCCCGCCACGCTTGGCTTCGGTCGGTTTGCGGGGATCGTAGCCCGGGTTGGGCTTCGGCATCCGGGCATTCACGGCCACCAGGTAATCCGTCAACCGCTGGTTCAGCTCCCTGGCTTTATCCGGCATCTGACCCGCCAGGTCGTGACGCTCCCCGGGGTCCTTGGCGATGTCAAAGAGCTTCAGCGCGCCGGTCTCATAGACGCGAATCAGCTTGAAGTTGCCCAGGTAAATGGCCGAGGCCGGGCCGATGGCATCCTTGTCGTAGTGCGGGAAGTGAACCACAAACACGTCGCGCGGGCGTTGCACCGCGCCTTTTCCGGCACCGGTCAGGACAGGAAGCAAGCTGCCGCCCTCGGTCCCCTTAGGCAGCGGCTCACTCACATGCGCCAGCGCGGCGATGGTGGGAAACAGGTCTTCGCCGATCGCCCGCACCTGCGAGCAGGCCCCGGGCTGGATGCCCGGGCCCCGGATGATGAACGGCACGCGAAGGCCGCCCTCCGAAACCGTGCCCTTGCCCCCGGCCAGCGGCGGGTTGCGTCCCGGCGTTCCGTGATCTGTCGTGAAGATGACGTAAGTGTTCCCGGCAATGCCCAACTCATCGAGCTTGCCCAGCACCTGGCCAAGCGCGAGGTCCAGGTCGAAGTCGGCCGCCGCCTCGGCAATCTCCCTCTCGCTTGGATTGCCTCCCCAGCCCTTGACCGCGGCGAGCGCCCCGGCGCTGGCGTCGCCTCCCTGGCGCGACGCGTAATGCGACATCTGGAGATAGAAAGGCCTGCCCGCCTTCACCTGCCGGGCCATGAAATCCAGGCCCAGGCCGGTCATGCTGTAGAGCTGCTTGGGGTGGGGATTGGCGACATCGTCCGGCCCGCCGTTGTTGTTGGCGCCATCGCTCTCGTCAAAGCCATGGGCGGTCGGGCTGACCCTGCCCAGGTGCCACTTGCCGAAGTGCGCCGTTGCGTAACCGGCGCGCTTGAGCAACCCGGCAGTGGTGACCTCGCTGGCGGGCAGCTCGGTCACGGCCGGAGGCGGGATCAGCCGTCCGTTCAAGTCGCCACCGCTGTCCCTCCTGCCCTCTCCCACAAACGTCATCTGCAATTGGGCCGGGCTCTTGCCCGTGAGCAACGCGGCGCGCGAGGGCGTGCAGCGCGGCGAGGGGGCGTAGAAACTGGCAAACCGCATTCCACCCTGCGCAAGCTTCTCCAGGTTCGGCGTGCGCACGAAATCGCTCCGGGACCCGGGCACGGCATCATCCATCCTCACGGAGGTGCTGCTCCAGCCATGACCCTCGCCGAGGATGAAGACGAAGTTCGGTTGCCTCTCCGCGGCAAGCAGGCTCGCGGCAAACAAGAGCGCGCAACAGAAGGCGGGACCTGTTCTCATGATAGTGCAATCTTAAGCGGTCAGTTCAACCTTGTCAGCAGCATTCCCGGATGGAAAAGAACGGTGGCTTTTCTCCCCGAATTTCATGATGCGTGCGGTTCTCGCTCATCGCTCGCGCTGGTCGGCGCCCCGGGGAGGGTTGTCAGGGTTGCCGCCCCGCCCGCCCCCTTTGCCGCCACGCTGCCCGCCGCCGCCTTTGCCCTGCGGGCGATCGCCGGGCGGCCGGCGCTTGGGGTAGGTATCCAGGCCCTGCGCGGCGCGCTCGGTAATGGTACCGGCGGGCTTGAGATCGCGACCTTTGAACGCGGGATGATCCGCCGCGTAGCGATAAGCGCGGAAGGCGGAGTTCACCATCGGCAGCGCATCCCCAAGCACCTTCACCGGGCCGTCGCGGGTGACGGGATTGATGTATTCCCAGGCGAGCGCGCCCTCCGGGGTCACCTCGAAGAAATGGCCCTCGGTGTCCGAGCAGATGAAGATGTTGCCGTTGGGAAGACGCTGCCCGCTCGATCCGATATGGCTGAAGAAGCCGTGGCTGTTGGTGGACTGGTAGCTCCAGACGATCTGCCGCGAGATTTGCCGGGGCTGGTTGTGCGTGTCGTGATCGTAGGTCTCGCGCCGGTAGCCGGCGTCGGGCGGGTTGATATACTTGCCCGCATCACGCCCGTCGGCATCGAGGAACGGGTTGATCTCCAGGACCGAAGACTGCGGGGTGCGCTGGTAGAGGTACTGGCCGTTGTTGAAGACCATGATGCGCCCCGCGCCGGGCAACCCGGGCCGGATCCAATGCGCGTCGTGCGCGCCCCCCATCTGCTTGTGGCCGGAGGTCGCCGAATCCCAATTCTCGAGCACCCTCGGCGGATCGCCCTGGCCGTAGCGCGCCGGGTCGCCAAACCGGTAGAGAAAATCCCCCGCCGGACCGGCGGCCTTGGCGATGCCGGCCTTCGGATCGCCGGCGACGAACGTGCCGTCGTGGTCAATGACGTAAAGCTCGCCTTGAACGGAGTTGATGACGATGTGGCCGGACTCGGCGTTGTAATCCATCGAGTTGCAGTGCAGCCAGTCCCGCTTCAAGGGCCGTCCGGGCATGTTGAGATTGATGCGGCCGGGATGGTCGGCGATGGTCTTGCCCGCGCCGACGTAACTGGGCCTGGCCGCGTCAAC
>JAPLUA010000365.1 GCA_026397855.1 Verrucomicrobiota bacterium
CAATACGGGTGCACTACCGTTGAATCACGCCTGCGCCACGCTTCCAATGCCGCTGCCTTTAGCTTTGTAACGTAACAAAGCGGCAGCCGGGGGCCGGAGGAATGAACTGCGGAAGGCGGGTGGACAGAGTTATGCGGACAGAAATGGGGGATGGGAAGGAGACCTGGAATGCCCCGCAATCGCGCCTGGAGCCCGCTACGGGGCCTTGAGGGGGACGGGTGGTATGTGGGGACCCCTGGAATGTAACAAATCGCTCTAATGCCCGTTATCCGGTGTGACGTAACAAAGGCATTGGGCAAGAATCTCCGCGCTTCAGAAAAATGTGAGATGCAGCCTTATGAGTGCGTCCCAGGGCTGTCACTCTTGATCCGGGTCTCGCGCGGGGCAAAGCTATTGGGATCCCGGGGGAGCGACGGGAGGGGGTGTCTCATGGTAGGGCCTGCCGGCGCGATAAAGCCCGAGCAGCCGCCGGTTCATCGAGGCAAAGTTTGCGTCGCCGCCGGCAGTCGCCGCATCAATCGCCTTTTGCGCGGTCGCCACGGCTTCGGCGAACCGGCCGGCCTCGGCATAAGCTGCCGCCAGAACACCAACCATCTGGGGGTCCTTGAAGCCGGTCAGACGACAGGCTCGTTCGCCCAGCCTGACGGCTTCGGCCCCATCGCGGACGGTCGCATCAGAACACGCCGCGAGCAGCCAGGCCAGGTTGCTGAGCGCCTCCGCCGTGTCGGGCTGCCGGGCCAGCACCTGGCGGTATTCGGCCACTGCCTCGCGGCATTGACCGGCTTGATACAACAGCATCGCCAACTGCAACTGCCCGGGAGCTTCCGGCTGAAGCCGGAGCGCTTCCCGCAACTGCGGGATCGCTTCCATCCTCTTCCCCGCATCAGCGAGCGCGGTAGCGTAGGACTTCCGGATGGAGGCGTCGCCCGGCTTGAGCTTGACGGCGGCCTGAAAGTGGCTGTCGGCGTCGAGCAACCTGCCTTGCAGCGCAAGCACCCGGCCCAGGTTGCAGTGCGCCTGGGCGTTGTCCGGATTCGTCTTGAGCGAGGCATCCAGGTGCTCCCTCGCCTCATCATATTTCTGTTGCTCAGCCAGTATCCAACCCAGGTTCGCATGGGCGCACCACGCTGCGGGGTTTCTCGCCAGCGTATCACGCCAGAGCGTCTCCTCGGTTGCGAACACCCGGGCACGATTCAGGGTCAGCACGCCCAACCCGAGAACCAGCGCGCATCCTGAGATCCTCAGCATACTGCGTTTCGGGATCAGGCTCAAACCCGCCGCCCCCATCACCACCGGGGCCATCAACGGCAGGTACTCGAAATGGTCAGACACCCGCGACAGGGCCAGGTAATACATGTCCAGGAAACCCAGCACGGGAAAGAGGGTGACCGTGAAGCAGCCCAGTCCGAACAAGACATGACGCCCCCAGCCCCGGCGGAACCACCAGCATACGGCGAGCAGGCCGATCCAGAGCAGCAGGGGCAGGAATACGAGAGGCTCCCCCGCGTCAATCGTCCACCGGGGATAGATCATGCTCAGATTCAGGGGCAGCAGCGCCTTGCCCAGGTAAAACCAGAGCGCCATCCCGGCTCCCGCGAGGCGGCCCCAGAAGTTCTCCGTCTGGACGGTTGCGCCGGCAATGGCACCGTGCGACTGGAACCCGATAGACATCAACCCGAACGCCAGCGCCACTGCGAAGAACGGGCCGGTCTGCAGCACGTCCCGGAGCCTGATCCTGCCACGCTGCCACCAGCCGCGTCCGAGCAATACTACGGGCAACATCACCGTCGAAGTCTTGCTCAGGAGCGCGAGCAGAAACGCCCCCAGGGAGAGCAGATACCATCCAAGCGCTCGCCCCCTTTCCCCCTCATCCCGGCTCGATTCAAAACTCAGCCAGCAAAGGATGCTCAGGAGATAGAAAGGAAGGGACAGGGTGTTCTTCAACTCGGCCACCCAGGCCACCGATGCCGCACACACCGGGTGGACTGCAAACACCAGGCCCGCCAGCCATCCGCCGCGAATCCCCAACCTCGCCACCACGCGCCACAACAGAACCGAGCTGGCGGCATGGAGCAGCACGTTGACCACATGGTAGCCCGCAGGGTGGTCGCCCCACAGCCGCCACTGGGCCCAGAACGCGATATTCGCCAGGGGAAAGTCGGTCCGAAACCAGATGCTCCCCAGCCCAAACTTGCCTGTCACCAGGGGATTCTGCTGCACCAGCATCACGTCATCCCAGACGAATTGCCCGCGCAAAGCCGGCCAATAAGCCATCAATGCCAGGACGAAGATGACCGCCCCGCCCGCGACCAACCGGCGATGCTCTTTCGCCCCTTGCGCCTCCAGCCGCGTCTCTGCGGCATCCTCGATCGTGCTGGACATGCGGCGCCGATGACCTCAGGGCCCGAGCAATCGCTTCACGTTTGCGGCATAGCGCTCATCATAGCCCTGCTGAAGCCTCCCGCGCAGGGCCGGGTCAGCAGTGATCACCACCAGCCGCGTCACATTGACCGTCCCCAGGTTCAGTTCCAGCTCGCCGTCCTTGAGGCTGCGGGCCACCTCTTTGGTCCCCTGGGACACAACCTCAAACGCGTCCTTCGCATCCATCCATCCGGGTAAAGCCATCCGCACCGAAGAGTTCGGCAGCGGGCTGATCTTCGTCCCCTCGCGGTCGTTGCGGTAGTCATCATTCACCACAACCAGAAGCAGCGAGTCGAGGCCCGCCGCGAGAGTCCTGACCCACAGCTTGGGCGAAGCCGTGACCGGCAGCGACACGGGAGTGCTCCGAGTGATCAGCGGGCCCGCCGTGCGCAGCTCCGCGCCGATCAGCCCCACCTCCCGCCACAGGGCGCGGGCGGACGGTTCGGCGGCGCCCAGGCCGACCGCGGGCTTGGATGGGCTATACCACCAATACGACAAGCCCTTCGCGCCGGCCGCGACCGCATAGAAGGCCTCGATCCGCTTCTCGGGCGGCGTCGGGCCGCGGAACTTGTCCTCGCCCTTCTCATACCGGTTGCCGTAAAGCATGATGTGCAGCGGCCTCGGGTACGAAGATGCCTTGCAGATCGAGGAGACGGCATACACGTAAGTGGCCTTCTCGAACAGGGCGACGCGTTGCGGCGACCGCGCATAAGCCTCCCGCTGGCGCGACTGATAATACGGGTCGGCGGCAAAGATGTCCGGAAGCTGGCCGTAGGTGCGCCAGTTCATCGGGGCGAAGGTCGAATCCACATTCAGCATGTTTGGCGTCAAGGGATCGTCCTGGCGCAACTCCTCACCCCATGCCGCAAGCCCTTGCGCAAGACAGCCGATCTGCTTGCCGCCAGGTGCTCCCGGCACCCGCGAGTCGGCGGCGTCGGGCTCGTCGGCAAGGTAGTAGGCATAGGGACGGTCAGGACCCGCTTTGCCCTCCTGGTCCACCACCCGTTGCACACCCAGCTTTCGGAGCAACGCATAGCCTTCATCGCTCTTGTAGAAACCGGCGACCGCTGGCGAGCCGATCCCGGGCATCTGCAGGTTTACATTATGGGCCACAATCTCCTGCACGAACGCCCGGCCCACGGCCATGTCGTTATCCTGCCCGCGTCGCGCACCCCACAGCCCATAGACAAACTCCAGCGGGAACGCCCGCGACATCGCCAGCGCCGTCCCCCCGCCCTCATAAACTGCCTGGAAACAATGCAGCGAAGCCTGCGCGAAGGCTTTGGGTGGATGGAAGACAACCGGCGAAAGGTTCAACTGCGGGTCGCGTCCAATGCGGCAGGACGCGGTGATGTCCTGTCCGTCGAGCAGGATTCGGGAGGGTGCCGCACCCTTCTCCCCGGCGGCGAAGTAAATCCAGGCCGTCCCCAGGTCGGGCGAGAAGCATACGTCGGAACAGCGGCCTGCGACATTGGCAGCGGGCACCGCGATCGTCTGCGAACTGCCATCAGCCAGCTTCACGATGCAGTTGAGATTGGCTCCGGGCGGGTCTTTCCGCAACCGGATGAGAATCTCAGCCACAGCCCCGGGTTCAACCACCTTCGGACTGGCCCGCCACCAGACCGGCTCCCCTACGTCAACGATCTGCTTCCTCTGCGCCGGTGAGAGCTTGCTGAAATAGAGGCTGCTGGCCAGGAGATGCTTCTTGAACTTCCTCTCCGTCGTGTTGTCGATGGCCTGCGTCAGGCTGATGCCCTCCAACAAGACGTCCTCAATAACAGCAGGCCCGG
>JAPLUA010000470.1:0-8139 GCA_026397855.1 Verrucomicrobiota bacterium
TGACGCTGCCCCTCGTCGGGGAGCAGACGGGCGCTGCGGCGTGGAAATTGTCAAAGCGCAAGCCCTCGCGGGCCAGGGCGTCGAAGTTCGGTGTCTTGAGCCCCGGATCGCCCGTGTAGCCCATGTCGCCCCAGCCCTGGTCGTCGGCCATCACCAGCACGAAGTTCGGCTTGCGCTCGGCGGCAAGGGTCAGTGCGATACCGGCCATCAAAGCCAGCAGTGTAAGAGCTCGCACTTTCTTCATGTCATCTGATCACCTCTACAGCAGGATGTGGAATGCCGGTGTCGAACGTGGCGAGTTTCATTCCTTTGCTCGAAGCCAGCTCTGCCAGGTAGAGGTCGGTTAGTGCTTCGCTCTTCGTGGCAAACGACTTGAGCGCCGACAGATCGGCTGGGACAAACTCTGCTTTGTGTTTCTCCAGGAAGGAATGCAGCAACTGCCGCGAGGCAGTCATGTCAGCCTTGATCGCCTTTTGATGAGGTGTTTCATGGAAAGTCCGCCAAAGCCGCCTTGATCTCCTCGCGCGTGATGGGCCGGCCAATGTCTCCCACCGGATGCTGGCCCTTACGGCGGATGATTCTGACCTTCACTGGAGGCGTCGGTTTGAGCCGCTCGAGACGGACCAGCAAAAGCCTGCCGTCGCCTTGAATCTGCACATGCAAGAGATCGCCTTGGCCAATCCGGGCCTGTTTTCGGGCCTCGGCCGGGATGACCATCTGCCCTCGATTATAGACAGTAGCTGTCATACACTGAGGGTAGTGCAAGCAATACTTCCGGTCAACGACTGTGGAATAACGTTCTCTCCCGGCGGCACGTCGGCAGGATTCCCTGAACCGTCGAGGGTTGGGTATTCACTTCATCTGGTGCAGGCGAGATTAGCGGGGTGGACATCTCCACGAGGTGCGCAGTGAGCGTCATTCCGACGAATACCAAGCCCCCCGAACGAGGACGAGATTGGGATCCGTAAAAAGGTCACTCATGATGACCTTGTCACGCTTCCCGCGAAGCGTTCTGCTGGACGCAGCGAGCCGGCCTCTACTGGATCGCCTTCAGCGCTTCTTTGGCTTTCTGCTTGGTTTCATCCGACGATGATTTCTCAACCACCGCCTGCAATGCCTGTTGGCGCTTTTCCTTGGGGAGGCCGGATGCTTTGTCCCCCGCGAGCTTCACCACCGCGGCGCAGGCATCGTCAGCAATGGCCGGTTCGGACGTGAAGGCCACCAGCAGTTCCAGGGCCTGGGCTGTCGGGATGTTGCCGACGACCCCGAGTGCCAGTCGTTGCTCCTCGGGCCGCTTGATCAGTGGCACCACATCCTTCACCTTGCCGACTTTCGCGTCGTCCTTGAGCTGTTTGTCGCCCTGCACATATTGCAGGTAACCGCGCAGTCCCAGCACCTGGTACGAGGTCTTCTGCGAATTCCTGATCAGCGCGAGCAGCGGCTCGGCCACCCCGCCGTCTTCCGGCCAGTTGTTCGGCCAGGTGGACAGCGTGCGCACCGCCTCATCGCGCACGGACTCATCGCGGTCGTCAATGGCCGCTTTCACCGCGCCAAGGGCCTCAGGTCCGCCGGCGGAAGCCAGGACATGCAGCGCCGTGATGCGCAAGGCGGCATCACCGCTTCGCGCCAGGGGCAGCAGGGAAGGGGCAGAGCGCGCGCCGCTGCGGCCGCCGATCCCGATGAGCGCGGCCTCGATGTCGGCGCGGTCCTTCGCGCTTTGAGCCGACGGCAGCAGCTGGACGAGGGCTGCGGCATGCTTTTCGTCACCCAGGATGCCGATTGTCTGGACGGCTGCGCTGCGCACGCCGGGATTGGCATCGGCAGCGAAACCGACGATCACCGGCAGTGCCGGCTCCACGCGCCGCCGGCCGGCGAGCTCGATCAGCGCCTGGCGCGTCCTGCCGCTCGTTTGCGGCAGGCGGTCGAGAAGATAGATCTCCACATCATTGCCCGGCAGCCGGGTCAGCACGCCGATCGCCAACTGTGCCACGTCTGCGTCGTCGCTCGCCGCGGCCTCCAGCAGCACGGGCAGGCTCCCCTTGTCCATGCGGCGCTCCAGCGCGCCGACCGCCGCCAGCCGCACCTTTCCGGAGCCGGCCCTGGCCGCCTGCAGCACAGTCGCGGCTGCGGCAGCGTCGCTGCGGTCGGCAATCGCCAGCAGAATCAGCGCCTGCCGATCCGGGCTGCAGCGGTTCAGTTCGGCAGCCAGCGCCTCGGTGGCGGCGAGGCCAGGCAGCTCCCGGGCCGTGCGCAAGCCGATGCCAAGGAACGCCTTGTCCGGCGAATGCAGTTGCTCGATCAACAGGGGAATGCCGCCGGATTTGCGGGCAAGGATCGCGCCTCGCGTTGCCTCCAGGATTCTCTGCTTCGGCACGGCAGCCGAGCGGACCGCATCATACAGCTTGCCGGCCTGGGCCGTCTGGCCTTTGAGCAGGAACCGTTCAGCGCAAAGAATGCAGCCTTGCGCAACCGCCGGCCGGGCCACGTCCGGCCCGCCGGTCAGCGCTTGCTCCAGCATCTGCGCCGCTTTGCTCCCGCCGATCCGGCCCAGGGCAACCGCAGCCGAGGACACCACGGCCATATCGGGGTCGCCGAGCTTCCCGCCAAGCCCGGTGACGGCCTTCGCATCGCGGCGCACGCCGATTGAGTTGATCGTGGCGACCAGCAGCCTCCCCTGCAACTCGCCCATCGCCTTGCGCAGCGCCGCGTCCGGTGCGGAGCCGGGGATTGCCTCGAGGGCGATCCGCGCCCACGACGACAGGTCCGGGTTCGACAGCAGGGCCGCCAGCGCCGGCACCGCGTCCTTGGTGCCGTAGATGGCCAGTTGCTTGCAGGCGAGTCCTTTTTCCCCGGGTGCCGCGTCTGACTTGAGCACGCCGATGAGCTGGCGCTGCTTCTGGGCGGCCGATTCCTTTCCGGCTGCCACGGCGGCGCGCGCCTGGCCGGCAAACGCGGCCGAAGCCAACGCAAGGACAAGAACGGCGGACCAGGCGAAACTACGAATGGGTTGGGTAGCCATGGATATGTTTGAAGTAGAGTGGGTTCTCATTGAATACCTTTGCTTGGCGCTTATGCCTGCCACGGTTCGCGAATCGCCTCGGAGCGCAGCCGGTTGGCTTGCTCGTCCCCGATAAACTCATTCTTCACCGGGTCGTACTTCAGCTTCCTGCCCAGGAACAGGGCGATGTTGGAGGCATGGCAGGCGATATGCGCCTCGCAGGCTGCCTCGGCGTTGGCGCGCGTTTTTCCCCGCGTCTTCACGCAGTCCAGGAAGTCGCGGATGTGGAAGTTCGCCGGGTAGCCGGAGACCTTGGCCCCCTTGCCCGCGAGCAGCGCCGGGGTGCTTGTCACGAGGTCGCCGTCGTCGCCTGTCTCGACCCAGCCGGTTTCGCCCTCGAACCGGACCGGGCATGAGCCCAGCTTGAGCCAGCCTTCGTCGCGCAGGACCAGCTTGACGCCGTTGGCATAGCGGGCATGCAGCTCCTTGCCCATCGGCTCATATTCAACGGGCACTGTATTGTCGGCGTCGTTGGCCCACTGGCACAGGTCCACGCAGTGCGAACCCCATTCCAGGCAGCCGCCGCCGACCAGACCGCCGCCTTTCTCGAAATTGAAGCCATCAAGCAGCTTGTTGTTGAAGGGCCGCCAGGCGGCGGGGCCCAGGTATAAATCCCAGTCCACCTTTTCCTTGTCCGGCTCGGGCTCTGCCGCGGCCCAGCCGCTGCTCACTGTGGCCAGGCCGCGCGGCTGGGCGTGAAGCGTCTGGAGTTTGCCCAGCTTGCCGCGCCGCGCCAGGTCCACCGCAAACATGAAATTGGGCAGGCTCCGGCGCTGCGTGCCGGCCTGGAACACCCGCCCGGTCCGACGGAAGGTTTCTGCCAGCGCCAGGCTCTGCGCGATGCTCCTGGTGCACGGTTTTTCGCAATAGACGTCCTTGCCCGCATTGGCCGCGACCATCGCGGCTGTCCCGTGCCAGTTCGGGCCGGTGGCGATCAGGACCGCGTCAATGTCGCTGCGGGCCAGCAAATCGCGCAGATCGCGGTACATGGAGCAATCCTGGTTGCCGTACTTGGTGTCCGCCTTCTTCTTGATGGCCTCGCGGCGCTCGGCCTTCACGTCGCAAATGGCCACGAATTGCACATCGGGCTCCTCGAGGAAGCAGCCCAGGTCATAGGTGCCCCGGTGGCCTATGCCGATGGCACCCAGTACAATCCGCTCGCTCGGGGCTACGCCGCCGTTCTTGCCCAGCACCCTGCCGGGAATGATCTGCGGCACCGCCAGCAGGGCGCCCGTTTTGAGGGCAGCCTTCAGAAACTGCCGCCGGTTGAAGTGGAATCCTGCTTCGCCAAGGGACGCTTTGTGAGGTTTCATTTGTATTTGTTGACGCTTCGGGCTCGAAACTATTCGATGTGCCGAGTGTGCCCCCGTCGTGCCCGTGTTGTCCACTACCGTTTCGTCGCCCAGGCACAGAAGCATCTGAACTTGTCATGAGGGCAGGAGTAACTATGCTCGTGTCTCGCAAGCATCGCGTATGGGCAAAGAAATCAGCATCATCCCGCGCCCGGCTGTGCACGCCAAGACCGGGTGCCGCCGGTTTGGCTCGCGCCTGCCCTCCCCGAACCTGATCCCGACACCCGGGAAACCGCATTGGAAGGTAGAATGAAGATCAAAGGGCTCCGTTGGTACATAGCGTTCCTGCTGTGCCTGGCTTCGGCCTTGAATTACCTGGACCGGCAGACTCTGTCGGTGCTGATCGGCACGATCAAGGAGGAGCTGCACCTGACGAACGCCAGCTACGGAACGATCAACGCCTGGTTCCTGGTCAGCTACGGGGTGATGTATGCCGTGAGCGGGCGAATTGTGGATTACATTGGCACCCGGCGCGGCTTCATATTCTTCGTGTCGGGCTGGTCCATCGCCAACATGCTGCATGTGCTGGCGGCCAGCGTCGGTCAGTTCTCCTTTTTCCGGTTCCTGTTGGGAATCTTCGAGCCGGGCAGCTTCACCGGCGGGGTCAAGGCGGTCGGGGAATGGTTTCCCATGCGCGACCGGGCCCTGGCGATCGGGATCTTCAATGCCGGCACCGCCCTTGGATCGGTGGCGGCGGCGCCGATCGTTTCTGTGATCGCCGTGCATTGGGGCTGGAAGGCGGCGTTCTTCACCACCGGCGCCCTTGGCTTCGTCTGGCTGCTGCCTTGGATCCTATTCTTCAAACAGCCCGCAAGCCACCCGCTGCTGTCGGATGAGGAACGCGGTATCATCCTGGGCGGAAACAGCGACAAGCCAGGGAAAACCCTCCCTCCGAGGCTCGGGCAACTGCTGCGCATGCGCGAAACCTGGGGCTGCATCCTGGTGCGCGCCTTCACTGACCCGATCAGCTACTTTCTTCTGTTCTGGATCCCGATCTACTTCCAGAAGCAATACCACTTCGACCTGCAGAAGATCGGAATGTTCCTATGGATTCCTTACGCGGCGGCGGCGTTGGGGAACCTCTGCGGAGGCATCATCCCGCGGATTCTCATCGGGCGCGGATGGGACCTGGACCGGGCGCGCAAGGGCACAATGACGCTGATGACTGCCATGCTGCTGGTCTGCCTCTATTCCGTCACGCGGGCTGGCAATCCCAACGTGGCCCTGTGCCTGGTGGCATGCATGACTTTCTGCCACGGCGGCTGGAGCAACATTACGCTCCCTGCGGAGGTCTTCCCGCAAAATGCGATTGCCACGGTGACGGGCCTGGGCGGTGCGCTCGGATCCTGGATGGGCGCCCTGGCCATGCTCACGACGGGCCGCGTCGTGGATGCCTACGGCTTTACGCCGGTCTTCATCGCCTGTGCCGTGCTTTACCCCACCGCCTTGCTCACGGTCTATAGGTTGATTGGAAAACTCGGTGTGGTCCGGATTATCCCGGCCGGGTCGGCTGACCCCAATCCGGCGGCCTGACGCGAGGGGCGTTGGCTCTGATATTCGCCAGCCCACCCACTTGCCGGAGTTCCGGCGCCACCTGTATCAAATAGAGCCATAAACAGCATGGGATCTGATCCGGAAGCAGATTTGCTCGCGCGCTGTCGCCGCGGTGATGCGGCGGCATGGGACGAATTATTCGACCTGCACTATGCGGCGGCGGGACGGTTCATCTTCCAGCTCGGGCACGATTTCACGCGCGAGGATGCGGAGGAGATTGCCCAGGAGGCATTCCTGTCGGTCATCAAGCATCTGGATTCCTTTCACGGGCAGAGCCGCTTCCAGACCTGGCTGTTCCGCATCGCCGCCAACAAAGCCCGCGATTACCGGGAGCACCGGCGCGCCGCCAAACGTGGCAGCGGGCAGAATCCGGTTTCCCTCCAGGCTGAGGATCCGGAGACCGGCCTGGCCATTGACCCGCCCGGCACAGCCCCGGGGCCCGACGATGTGTTGATCAACGCGGAGCAGGCTGCGTTCGTCCAGCGGGCTGTCGAGCAGATCGAGGAACCCTGCCGGGAAATCATCCAGTTGCGCTACTTCGGCGACTTGAGCTACGAGGAGATCAGCCACGCTCTCAAGCTCAACCCCAAGACCGTCAGCTCGCGCCTGAGCAAATGCCTGGACCGGTTGGAGGGGGTCGTGCGGCAACTGTTTGCCCGGGGCAATTCTCCGGCTTTTCCGTCCAACTAATAGCTGCTATGGCAACCGAACCGGAACGCCCGATTGAGAAGCTGCTGCGCGCCGCGGCCACGAAGCGTCGCGACGCGGCCGGCGGCCCCTTTGATCTGCACCCGGTCAGCCGGCGGTTGTTGCAGGGGGAAGTGGCCCGGCAATTCGCCAAACCCCAGAACGAGCCTCGTTTGCAGTCCCCGTTCCTTGCTCGGCTCTGGCCCCGGTTGGCCTGGGGGCTTGGCATCCTCGCTGTCCTGGGAGCGGCAGCGTGGCTGATGCTCCCGGGCACGGACGGTGGCAGTTCCCCGTCGCTCCTGGCGAAGAACCAGCCCGTGTCGGCAGCCATGCCGGCCAGAGAAGTTCCCCCGCCAGCGCCTTCCGCACCGGCGGTGATCCCGCCGCCTTCCGGGGAGGCGGCGCCACCGAAACCTGCTGCGCTTGCCTATGCCGACAAGACGCAAGCAGAACCGCGCAGTACTGCCCTGCTGCGCGGCATTGAGGAGAAGCCGATTGCGAAGGACACCCGCCGTGAAACGGCCGCAAGCGGAAACGTGGATAAGCTCCCGCCGTCCGCCGCGTCCCAGGGGGCCGACAAGGAGGGTGCCCAAATGGAGATCGCCGCCTTCAGCGGATCCTTAAAATCCGCGGGCGGTCAAGCCGGCCAGCCGGCTTCGGCCTACAAGTCGCTCCCGGAGGCTGCTTCCGCCAACCGCCGCAGGGTTTCTTCCGATGCCGTGTCCGGCATTGCCACATTCTCCGGCGCTGCCCTCGCGCCAGCCAAGGGCGCTGTGATCTCCCAGCGGTTCGCACAGGTCGCGCCGCCCAACAGGAAGAAATCATACCTTACCGACGCTGCCGGGGCCCCGCATCCGGTGCTGGGTTCATTCCAAATGGAACAAAACGGCCCGGAGCTGCGCATTGTGGATGCTGATGGATCGGTTTACAGCGGTTACGTGAAGGCTGCCGACACATCTCGTCCGGCACGGGCCATCAAGGAGGAAGCGGCCGCATTGGCTCCGGCGACCCGAGCGCCCAAGCAGGCATTGGAAGATCGGTCCGCAGCCCGCCTTGATTCCGGCCAGGCCGTCGTGAAGGCCTATTCCTTTCGGGTCACCGGCACCAGCCGGAGCCTGAACAAGAAGGTGGTTTTCACCGGCAACCTGCTGTCTGCTGACGATGCGGTTCTGGCTTCGCCGGTTACGACAAACTCCGGCATCGGGGCAGGGATTGGCGGGGGGCAAGGTGGTTCGGGGCTGCAGTTCCCCCTGACGCTTCAGAATTCGCGTATCTCAGGCAAGGTCGTGATTGGTGCCGCCAAAGCCGTCGAAATAAACGCCGAGCCTGCCAGTCCCTGATTGGGCCTGACCACTTGTATTATACTCTCCTCCTCATTCACCGGGGACGGGCCATCCGGCTTTAGAGAAGGGGTTTGATCGAAATGCAGGAGCCTCCCCGGAGCTTGTTGTTGTCGCAGCATAATCCCACTATCCTCCAGCCATGATG
>JAPLUA010000470.1:8148-9101 GCA_026397855.1 Verrucomicrobiota bacterium
CACGCTTCACGGCCTCCAGTGCCCTGCCGCCGCGGACGCAGGGAGCCTTTCTGCTGAAACCGCCCGGGGTGCCACCACCCTGCTTGGCCATTCGGGCGGCAGGCTCCCGGTCGCTCCTGTTCTGGTGGTCACGTTTCCGGTCGCCGCCGAGGTGAATCCGCGGGGGCGGACCTGGGGCTACATCGCCGAGATTCTGCGGCAGGCGGGGCTGTTTTTCGACTTCCTGCCCCCAGACCGGATGGAGGATCTGTTCCATCTGCCGCCCTGCCTTGTGGTGTTGGCCGGACATCTGCCGCTCAGCGCGAAGCAGCGACAGGCGCTCACAGCCTGGGTCAACCGGGGCGGCTCGCTGTTGGGACTTGGTGGAACCTCGGGATTGGGCGAGGTGTTTGGCGTGAAGGGCGGGAGCCCGCTGGCGGAGGGCTGGCTGAAGATCAAGGCCGGCGATCACCCGGTGACCCGGGGGCTGCGCAGCTCGTTGCATGTCTTTGGCGGCTGCACCTGCGTGCCTGGGTCGGCCACCACGCTGGCCGATGCCGAGGTCGGCAACCATGTCACCCGGGGCGGTGCCATTCTCGAAAACCGCTTTGGCCAGGGCCGCGCGATGCTGCTGGGGCCGGACCTGATCTTCTCGATTGTCCACATCCAGCAAGGCGTCAGCGTGTTGCAGGATGGCAGGCCCGCGCCCGATGGATCGGCGGTGATCAACGAAGGCACGCTCAAAGCCGAAGACGGGCTCGTGCTCGACTGGCAGCGCGACCGGTCGCAGGTGGCGCCGGACAACGGCCCGATCTTCCTCGAGCCCATCAGCGACGAGCTGCGCGAGCTCATCCTGCGCGGTATCTTTCATCTCGCCCGGGAGCAGCGGCTTCTGCTTCCTGTGCTCTATTACTGGCCGCGCGCGCTCGATGCCGTGGGGCTCGTGTCGCACGACACCGACGGGAATGACCCGG
>JAPLUA010000371.1 GCA_026397855.1 Verrucomicrobiota bacterium
CACCGTCGTATCTCATGAACAAATTCCGGGTTGTCTT
This sequence comes from Verrucomicrobiota bacterium, assembly GCA_026397855.1. Taxonomy (GTDB): domain Bacteria; phylum Verrucomicrobiota; class Verrucomicrobiia; order Limisphaerales; family UBA8199; genus JAPLUA01. Next base: position 38 of record JAPLUA010000371.1, read on the forward strand.
TGCCACTGGTGCGAAACATCATTCCGGTTCGCGTCAGCAGCGGACGGCCAGCTTCGAAAACCGCAGCCCGCGCTCGGGCCGGGCTTTTGGCTGTCGGGCGCGTCTGGCCTGTCGGGACAAGTTGCGGAGGCAGGCGATGTTCGCCTGGTCCTCACTGGTCAACGAACACGACCTGGCGCGTTGCGCGGTCTATGGCCACCTTCTTGCCTGGCGGTGCGGCAGGCAACCGCTTGCCTTGAAGGGTTGGGAAGTTGGTCAACTCGCTGACATCGGTTGGGAAGGTGCCCTTGGCCATGACCCAGGTCTGCAAGGCCCGATTCAATTCCGGCAGGCTTGCCTCCGGCCCTTTCTGGGCGCCTTTGGAACATCCTACCGCCGCGAGACCAATCAAAACACAAGAGATGAGTATGGGCTTGAACATGAAAGCAACACGCATTAAGGGCTCATGGACAGATGATCCCTCGCCCACAGAGCCGAATCGTTGATGCGCGGAAACTTGTAGCCGGCGGCGCTATTCTTCAAAGATTGGGCGTGCCCATCGAAGAACCCGAAATTGCAGCGTTTGGCGTGGCGTCCGAGCGACCGGGAATCTCCGGTTGGGAAGTTTCCATCGCTCGGCACCCGGAAATAGCTCACTCCGCCGCCAAAGACCGTCATCGAAGCGGCGTCGTATGGAAGGTCCGGCAGCCAGCTATCCGCGTCAAGGTTGGCGGCGGTCTCAACCGTGACCGCGCCCCCGTCCGCGTAGATGATCGAGTCGCTGGTTTTTTGAACCTGGCTTTCCTTGACCAGGTTCGGGTTAGTGTCACTGACAACGACCGTCCGGCCATACTCGGGATGGCTCATGCCAATGCCCAGAGTGTGATTCGTGCTGATCGAGCCGCCGACTGACTTGGAGGCCAGCCCAGTCATGGAGGGGCAATCAAACACCTTCCCATTCTTCGCGTAGCCCCCCAACCGCAGCGCGTCCTCCCAGAAGAGGCCACCGGCATTCTGCACGATAAACGTTGCCGGGTCATAAACATACGTTTCAAACGACGGATTGCCGGGCTGCCGCCAGAGCGGCATCAGTTTGCCCTGGTTATCATCCACGTACATCTTGGTCGCCAGCGAAACCTGTTTCATGTTGTTCAGGCAAGCAATCCCCTTGGATTTCTCCTTTGCTTTGGCCAGGGATGGCAGGAGCAATGCCGCCAGAATGGCGATGATCGCTATGACTACCAGCAACTCGATCAATGTGAATGCCAAAGGGCCGTCACCGGCTGATCCTCTGAGCGATTGTCGTTCATTCATAGGCTTCTACTTTGCTTTTGATCCTGTCCCGAGCCCGATCTTGCGCCCCATCACACCCCGTCACGCCAAGACAACTCTAACTTTCTTCGCATGGCGCGGCTATCCCGCATTCGCGGGACGCAAGGGCTGACCCGAGCTATCCATCGGCCAGGCGCCCTCGCCCGGAGGTGCGCCTGACCGCGACTCAACGCCGACCCCAATTAGGGATAAACCATGCGGTAAAACTCCGAGGGCTTCGCCGGATCCAATGGGATTACAACCTGGTCCACATTGGCGGAGTTCGGATAGGTGGCCCAATCCGCCAGGTTCGTGCTGAGGCCCTGCACCAGGTTATTGGTCTGCACCAGCAAACGCCAGCCGATGTGGTCAACAGGCCATTGCAGGGTGAGGTTCGTGCCAGTGACGCTCGAACTGATATTGAACGGTGTGGTCGAGACACTGGCATAGACGGCGATGGTGCCGTCCGCTGACAGCTTGTTGGTCCAGGCCAGCCCGGTGGGCAAGGTCGGCAAGGTCGGAACCACCCCCGTCAACGCAGCGTAGTTCGTCAGGGTGAACAGCTTGAACGAGTCGCCGGCGGCCAGCGCATCCGGGCCCAAACTGGTCACCGCGACCGTGCCGCTGAAGTAGAAGCTAGAGTTGGCGACGATCCGGTCGCTGGCCAGGGTAACCCCCGACTTGCTGATTTCCATAGCGCAGTGGGCGTCGTTCGTGGCGATGTTGTTGAAGGTCAGCGTGCCGATGCCAAGCATGCCTGGGGTGCAGATCGAACCCGCCTGTAAAATTGCCACGGGAGTGATGGTGCCGTTGCCGCCGAAGGTGGCACCGCTGTTGACGATCACTGAAACATCGCTCAACGCGTTGTTGTTGCCGATCGTGCCAGCGCCCACGAAGGTGCCCTGGCTAACGGTCAGGTTATTCAAGACCGAAGCGGCCGCATAAAGCAGACCCGGACCGGATTTGGTGAGACGGTTACCGCCATAAAACTGCGCGACATTGGTCAGCGTCGCATTCGCCGCGACATAGACAGTAGCATCGGCATCGAGGGCAATATGTGACGGCCCGGTGCCAACACCCATCGTGGTGTTGCCGTTGGTGATAATCAGGCTCCCCAGCCCGCTTGGCCCCGTGCCGTTGATGTGAATATGTTCCGGGCACGAGAGGCTGCCGTCCAACACGAGTGCGCCGCCGGACGAAATGATGGTCCAAGTAGCGCCAGAAAAGCCGCCCTGACCCAAAGCATACGCTTCGGTGATGCGCAGGCTGCCGGCCTGGATGTAAGTAGCACCACTATAGGAATTGGAGTAGTTGATGTTCAGCGTGCCGCTGCCCGCCTTGGTCAGGGCGATCGTCCCGGCCAGCGGGGTGGTGAGCGTCATGCTGTTGCTGCTGTTAATCGTCAGCGCGCCGCCGTTGCCGGTGAGGGTTCCCGTGCCGACCAGCGGCGACTCATTGAGTGTGATATTGCCGATGTTCTGGGCATTGGCGCCGATATTCAGTGAGGAAGCGGTGAGCGTGGTGTCCGATGCGGTGCTCAACACGTTGGCGGTTCCGGCGACAACCGAACCCCCGGTGACGAGCGTGGCGCCGGAGTAGGTGTTCGCGCCCGGGGTGTTGCTGAAGATGATCGCGCCGGAGCCGTTCTTGATCATGGCGCCGGAACCCGCAATGCCGAAGGTGCCTTCGAACATATAGTCCGCGTTGTTGTTCATGGTGATAAAGGCAGGAGATACGTTCGCGACGTTGATCTGCACGTCGTGGCTGTTGGCACCGGCGGCGGTATCATCGAAGTTCACCGGCGGGCCGGGAGGCGTGGTCTCGAAGTAATTCGTTGGCGCGCTGGTAAGGGACATCTTCCAATCAATCGAGGTCAGATCCCAGGTGTGGTTGGCTGCGGCCGTCCAGGTCGGGTAATTGCCCGGGGCCACGACAAGGTCAATGGAGCTATTGGCCGTGTTATTGCTCAAGCTCAGGCCGACATAGGGCACCGGCGTCACGGACCAATTGGCGAACAGGCCGGGATCGAAACTGCCGTATTTCACCAGGGCCGCCTGCCCCGGTGGCAGGATCGGGGCGATGATGCCGACGGCCACGTTGCCCGAGCTCGTGAGGGTAGTGGCCACGTTGAGCGGTGGGGCCGTGGGCAGGCCGAGGGTCCCGAGGTTGAATTTCAGGCCTTGCGTGCCCGTCCCCGTAGTCCCGAGAGTAAGCGACTGGTTGGTGACGGTGGTCCCTCTGGCGGCAACCTGGATAATGTTGGTTGCGTTGTCGTACACCAGGGTGCTGGAGGTCTTGCCACCCCGGGTGGTGAACTGGATCGAGCCCGCCTGGTTCGTGATTCCACCGGTAAAGGTGTTCACTCCTTTGAGGGTGAGCGTGCCGCCGCCATACTTGGTCACCCCTCCGTCCAGCGTTGCACCGAGGGCCGGGTCGTGCTCGAGACCTTGCACGATACTGATGGCAAAACCGGCATCATTCACCGTGAGGCCATTGGTGCTGATGTAAGCGTGGGTCATCGTGTTAATAAAGGGATCACGATTGCCAGCGCCGCGCGTGTTGAAGGCAGCGGCTTTGAGGAGACCACCGTTGAGGTAGTTTGTGGAACTGCCGGTGGTATCCCCGAAGCTGAAGAAATTCAGGTCGAGCGTCCCGCCGGGGTTGAGGGTAACCCGTGCGGCTTTCTGGAAGCCGATGAGCAATTCGCCGGTGCCGGTGAATGTGCCACCGTTGAAGTTGGCGACCGCCAGACCAGAGCCGGCTGTGCCACCGATGGCGAAGTAGAAATTACCGCTACCCATCACCGAGCCGCTGTTCAGGTTCAAGGTGCCGCCACCCTCAACCCCCTGCGAGGTGGCGACGCTGCCACCGGTGCTATTAATGGTGCCGCCGTTCACATTCAGGGTGCCGTACACGTTGAGGCCCGGCGTAACCGGGAGCGTGACCGTGCCGGCAGAAAGGGTCAATGTGCCGTTCTGAACCACCAAGCCGGGAGAGTTGGTCAGGGTGACCGTGCCCGCGCCGAGCGAATCAGTGATCGTGCCGTAGCCGCTCAAGGCAAAGAGCGACTCGCTCAAGCCGCCCAGATCAAACGTGCCGCCCGCGCCGGTGAGCGTAACACCATAGTAAATCTGGTCGCCACCCGAGCCGCCGAGCTGCAGCGTGCCACCTGTATTCAGTGTAGTAGCCGCGCCGAGGGCATGAACACTGCTGCTGCTGGTCTTGCCCAGCACCAGAGTGCCGCCCCGCAGTGCCGCCCAGCGTAGTGGTGCCGCTCCCGATTTGCTGAATTTGCGGGGTGCCACCACTGCCTGCAACCGTGCCCAAGGTCAGCGGCGTAGTGCGATTTACGATCACCTTGGGGCTCGCGCTGCCCAAGGCAATAGCCCCGGAACCAACTGATCCCGCCGCGCCGCCATTGCCAAGCCGAAGAATGCCGTTGGTAGTGAAGGTCGTGCCACCGGTGAAATCATTGTCGGCACTGATAGTGACGCTGTTGGTCCCTTTCAAGGTCAAACCGGTCGCGCCACTGATCTTGCCCGAACCTGAGACCGTGTAGGCTTTGGCGGTATTGCTAAACGTGACAGTGTTGGGCAGTACGGTGGCGTTCAGGCTGATCGCCGGGCTGTTGGAGCCGCTGTCATCAAAGGTGACTTTGGAGGGGTCCGTGTAAACGATGGCCGCATCGGCCCAGTTGGTAATCCAGTTGGCGGTGGCGTTAATATCCCAGGCATTGGCTGAGCCGTCGCCTTTCCAAGT
>JAPLUA010000113.1 GCA_026397855.1 Verrucomicrobiota bacterium
CTCCAAGACCGGCGGCTCGCAGGTCTGGCTGGCAGAGAAGGAGTCTTTCACGCTCGAGGACATGCTCTACGCGCTCATGATCCAGTCCGCCAACGACGCCGCCGTGGCGATCGCCGAGAAGGTTGGCGGCACCACCGAAGGCTTCGTTGATCTGATGAACAAGAAGGCGCGCGACCTGGGCATGACCGCCACGCTCTTTCATTCCGTGCATGGCCTGCCGCCGTCCGCGGGCCAGGAAAACGATGTCACGACCCCGCGTGACTTCTCCCGGCTCTGCGCCCAGTTGCTGAAGCATCCCGACATACTCCGCTACACCTCCGCGCGCGAGCGTCCGTTCCGGCCCAACGTCGCAGGGAAGACCGTGGTCATGCGCACCCACAACCACATCCTGGGCAGCGTCGAGGGGTGCGACGGCCTCAAGACCGGCTACACCGTCAGCGCCGGATACTCCATTTCCGTCACCGCCGCCAGGAATGGACAGCGGGTGATCGTGGTGGTCATGGGGAGCCAGGATCTCAAGACCCGCGACGCCAAGGCGAAGGAGATCCTGGCCAAGGCGTTCGCTCAAATAGGCGCCTCCGGCGCCCCGGCCGCCCCAGCGGCGGTTGCCCCGGCCAAAGCGGCCACCCGGAAATAGCATCCGACCCTGCTTGTGGCATCCCGAAACCTGGAATTTGCCTTTGTTGAGCGGCGGAAGGGGGCAGCGCCGCTGAAGGCGCCGCTTGCCGGGCAGTTGCGGTCGTTCCAGGAATTCGGCAACGAGACCCGGGTGTTGGAAACCAGGGTCGCCCTGTTCGATGGCGGGCAGATTTCCGTGCCCACCTATGTGAATGAGTTCTGGACCTCGAAGCAGCGGGCGGCCAGCCGGCTGCACGAGGTTTCGTACCGGGCCTGCTTCAAGCCGCAGTTGCCGCGGTTCTTCATCGAACGGCTCACGAGCCCGGGCGATATCGTGTATGACCCGTTCATGGGCCGCGGCACCACGCTCGTGGAGGCCGGGTTGCTGGGGCGGGTGCCGTGCGGCTGCGATGTGAACCCGCTGAGCGTGGTGCTGACGCGGCCCAGGCTCTGCCCGCCGGCGCTGGAACAGATTGAGCAGCGGCTCCATGAGGTGGATTTCAAGGACGCCGGGGAGATGCCCGAGGACCTTCTGGTTTTCTACCACCCGGAAACCCTCAGGGAGATTTGCGCCCTGAGACGCTACCTGATCCGCCGCGGCGGGAGCGGGGAGGGAGACCCGGTTGACGACTGGATCCGGATGGTGGCCGTGAACCGGCTGACCGGGCACTCGCCAGGCTTTTTCTCGGTCTATACGCTGCCGCCCAACCAGGCCGTGTCGCTGAAGTCGCAGCGGAAGATCAACGAAAAGCGGAACCAGACCCCGCCCAGGCGGCAGGTCGCGAACATCATTGCGCGCAAGAGCCGGAAGCTGCTGGCCGACTGCGATGCGCGCGTCAGGGAGTCGCTCGCGTCGGTTTCCGGGCGGGCGCAACTGCTGACGCAGCCGTCCGGGAGCATTCCCCAGGTTGGCTCGGAAACGGTGTCGCTGGCTGTAACCTCGCCGCCGTTCCTCGATGTCGTGGATTACGCCGGGGACAACTGGCTGCGCTGCTGGTTTATCGGCGTTGACCCGGCCTCGGTGAAGCTGACCGTGCCGAAGAAGCTTGAGGATTGGCAGCGGGCGATGAACGAAGTTTTCGGCGAATTGCACCGGGTGCTGCGGCCGGGAGGCCACGCGGCGTTCGAGGTGGGCGAGGTTCGCGGCGGAAAGGTCAGGCTCGAGGAGTCCGTGGTGCCCTGCGGCGCGCAGGCCGGGTTGACCCCGGTGCTGATCCTGATCAACGACCAGAAGTTCACCAAGACGGCCAACTGCTGGGGAGTGGACAACAACACCAAGGGGACAAACACCAACCGGATCGTGGTGTTCAGGAAAGAGAAGTAGCATTCCCCGCGGCACCGGGGCTGCTGAAGTGGCAGCCTGGGACCCAATGGTGTCTGGGCTTCACCGGGCTAACGATATAGACCCTTATCCATCTGCTCGACCAGGCTGCCACTTCGGAAGCCAACCGTTATGGGAAAGGTTATACACGGTTTCCCCGCGGCTGTCTGTCAGGAGAACCCCTCGTCGTCGTGTCAGGAAAAACCTTACAAGATTCGGGCCCCGATCTGAGCCTTTGCCGCCACGGCTCATTCGTGGTAGTACTCTCTCATGAATACAGGCCGCATCCTCCTGCTGTATTGCGCGTGTTGGACCGGCGCCGCCGGGGCGGACTGGCCGCAGTGGCGCGGGATGAATCGCAACAGCGTCTCCGCCGAGAGCGTCGGTGCCGGATGGCCCGCCGCGGGGCCGAAGGTTCTCTGGAGCGCATCGGTCGGCACCGGGTTTTCCTCCGTATCGGTCAGCCAGGGCCGGGCCTATACGATCGGCAACGCAACCAACCAGGACACGGTCTGGTGCTTCGACGCCGTCAGCGGCAGGGAGCTTTGGAGACACACCTATCCGTCGCAGCTCGGCCCGCAATATTACGAGGGCGGCCCGGGCTCGACGCCGACCGTGGAAAGCAACCGGGTATTCACCATCAGCAAATGGGGGGATGTCTTCTGCCTCGACGCGGCAAAAGGGACCGTGCTCTGGCAGCGCGACCTGCGCAAGGAGGGCATCAAGCCGAACCGCTGGGGCTTCGCCGGCTCACCGCTGATCTGGCATGACCTGGTGATCCTCAACGCGGGCGACGCGGGGACGGCGCTGGACCGCGCCACAGGCCGCGTGGCCTGGTCCAGCGGCACCAACGCGGCCGGCTATGCCAGCCCGGTCCTGTGCAGCCCGGGCGGCCGGGAAACGGTCTTGATCTTTGCCGCCAAGCACCTGGTCGCCCTCGATCCGCGGACCGGGCGCGAGCTCTGGCGACAGCCCTGGGAAACCAGCTGGGACACCAACAACACCGACCCGGCTTTCCAGAGCGACCGGATCTTCATCTCCAGCTTCAGCCGCGGGTGCGCGCTCTTGTCGGCTGCGAGCGGAAAGCCTGAAGTCATCTACGACAACAAGGTCCTCTACAATCACCTCAGCCCGGGAGTTCTGCTCGGCGACTATCTCTATGCCTTCAACGGCGAGGCGAAGAAGGACAACGACCTCCGCTGCATCCACCTGCCGACCGGCGAGATGAAATGGACGAGCCGGGATCCTGATTTCGGATCGATGATCTGCGCGGCCGGCCGGCTGATCCTTCTCTCCGCCAAAGGGGAGCTGCTGCTGGCCGAGGCCTCCCCCGCCGGCTTCAAGCCGATCGCGCGCGCGAAGGTGCTGAGCGGCCTGTGCTGGACGCCGCCGGCGCTGGCCAACGGCCTGCTTTACGTCCGCAACGCCAAGGGCGACCTGCGCTGCCTCGATTTGGGGGGCAGCACGCAGGGTGGAACCCAATGAAACTGCTGGTAAATAACTTGCAGACCCGGGGCTGCGGCCTGCAAGCTGCAAGGGCATGTTTACAGGAATTGTCGAAGAGACCGGAACGGTGGAGCAGATCAAGCCGGCGGCGAAATCCATCCAGCTAACGGTGCGGACCGGCATCTGCGGACGCGGCCTGAAGCTGGGCGCCAGCCTGGCCATCAACGGCTGCTGCCTGACGGTGGTGAAGCTGGCCTCGCGCGGCAAAGGGCGCCTTGCGCAATTCGATCTGCTCAAGGAGACGTGGGAACGCACCAACCTGCAGTTCGCCAAGGCCGGATCGCTGGTGAACCTCGAACGCCCGCTGCGCACCGACGGCAACCTGGGGGGCCACTTCGTGACCGGCCACATTGACGGCATCGGCAAGATCACGCGCTGGGAGCGCCTGGGCCAGGATCATGTGCTGGACATCGCCGCCCCGCCGGAGGTGATGCGCTACGTGGTGTTCAAGGGCTCGATGGCCGTGGACGGCATCAGCCTGACCGTGGCCGGCGTCAGCCGCAAGAGCTTCCGCATCTGGATCATCCCGCACACCTACGAGGTCACCGCGCTGCGGGAGCGGAAGGTGGGCGACGCGGTGAACCTGGAGGCCGATCTCATCGGCAAGTACGTCGAGAAGTTCGTCAGCGCCCGGGCGCACCGCTAACCGGCGGGGCGTCCCGCAGCCAATCGAGGCCGACGCGCCGGATGCGGAGCCGGTTGGCGGACTGCGGGCCCTGGCCCCGGAAATCGAGGTAGCCCAGCAGCGCCGCGCCCCCTGTAAAGTGGATCGCGGTATAGCAATACATCCCCTTCGGATCGTCCTCGATCACCTTGCGCGCCGGCCAGGTCCGGCCGCCGTCGGCGGAAATCGCGGCGACCAGCGGTGAGCGTTTGCCCTTGGGGAAGGGAAAAGCCCCGGAGTGATCATTGAAAACCGCCAGCAAATCGGCCGAGCCGGGCAGGCGCTTGATGCTGGTGGGCGAGGCAGGAGACTTGAGCGCCGTCGCTGCGGGCGGCGGCCAGGAGACTCCCGCGTTGGTCGAGACGCAGCCCCATTGCGCGCCGAGATCGGTCCGCGCCCAGGTGCGTATGCCCCCATCGCCAAGCTCCACCACGCCCGGTTCCTGCATGCCGGTGCTGCTGCGCACCGGGAGGCCCCACCAGTCATTCGCTTCCCGCCAGGTTTGCCCCTCGTCATCCGACAAATACCACAGCGCAATCGCCCGGTAATCCAGGCTGTGATGATCCTGCGGATCGGACCGCCGCGTGCGATGAAACGCCACAGGGACAATCAGCCGGCCGGTGCCGAGCTGGATGACCCGGTCGTTATTCAGGACGAAATAGCCCGGGGCATCCACCACCAGCCTGGGCGCGGACCATGTCCGGGCTTCGTCGGTCGAGATTCGCAGATAGGGCCGGCAATCGTGCAGGCTGTTCTTGACCAGGTAGAACAGGGCAATCCCGCCGCCCTGGAGCCGCAGCAGGGAAACGCTCATCACGTTCTGCCGTCCGGCGTTCTCCACCACCACGCGAGGCTCGCTTTTCCAGGTCCGGCCCTCATCGTCGGAGGAGACGGAGACGATGCAGGCCGGGCTCTCGTCCGCGCCGCCGCCGTAGAACCGGGTGTAGAGAAAAAGGATGCGCCCGGACTTGAGGGTGACGAAGGCGCCCTCCGAGTTGCGCGGGTTCTCCTTCGTGGATTCGATATCCAGCACCACCTGGTTTTCGGGGGCGGGGGCGCCGCTGGCGGCAAGCGGCCGCAGAAGGCAGGCTGCCAGGCCCGCCAGGGCAAGCAGGTGTCTTGAAAAGCGTCTGTTCATGTCATTGCACGGTTACCCCTGACAATGCGCCGGAACGAGGCGCGAACGCAAGATTAGAGCGATTTGTTACATTCCGGGGGTCCCACTTACCACCCGACCCCCTCGAGGCCCTGTAGCGACCTCCAGGCGCGTTCCCGGGGCATTCCAGGCCTTCTCCCCAAGTCCGCATGACCCTGTCCACCCGTGTTCCGCAGAGAATCCCCCCAGCTCCCGGCTGCCTCTTTGTTACGTTACAAAGCCGGGCCCAGAGGCATTGGAAGGGTGGCGCAAGCGTGATTCAACGGTAGTACTACGGTATTGCCCCCGTAGCACTACGGTAGCGGCCCCATGTTGATCTGATCAACATGGGGCCGCTACGGGGGCAATACCGTAGCGCTACCGGGGTACTACCGTTGAATCACGCCTGTACTGCCGGGGAGGCACGGCACCCGGGTCGCCGGGCAGGGCCGTGGAGCCGTTTGTTACAGCGGCCACCCTGTCGCGCAGCCTGGGAATGTTACAAACCGCTCCAATGCCCTGCATCTGGACTTTTGCAATTGGCTCCCGAATGCTGGATACCGGGACACCGGCTCACCGATGGAAGTGCGGATTCGGATTTCAGGCATCCGGAGGAAATGGGGTTGATTCGTTGCGGCCCGGGGTTAGCTTGGGTCTGAATATGCCTTCGACGCCGTTACATGAATTGATTCCTGTGCTGCAGGTGGCCATCGGCCCGGTCATCCTGATCTCGGGGGTGGGCCTGCTGCTGCTCACGATGACGAACCGCTATGGGCGGACGATAGACCGGGCGAGGCACCTGGTGCGGGAGCTGCGGGAGTGCTCCGAGCCGGACCGGCAGCGCCTCGAGAGCCAGATTGATATTCTTTACCACCGGGCACGGCTGATCCGGCTTTCGATCTTCCTGGCAGGCCTGAGCGTGTTGCTGGCGGCGCTCCTGATTATTGCCCTGTTTCTCACCGCGCTGCTGAAGCTGGAGGTAGGCCTTCTCATCAGCCTCCTGTTCATCTCCTGCATGGTCTCGCTGATCGGGTGCCTGGGGGCCTTCATCCGGGACATTAATCTTTCGCTGGTGGCCCTCAAGCTTGAGCTGGGGGATTGGCATAAGGAAGATCAACCGGCGGCATGAATGGCTGGCCGCAGAGACGCGGCACAGACTTCCCGGATTCCCATTCCAATCCGTTCTGGGGCGCATCAACAGAACTGCCTGGATTTGAGGGCACTGACCGTAACTGACCCGGGTTCGAAGGTGTAGCAGGCGGGCGGGTTGCCGTTTTCACGGAGGGATTCCTGAGCATCCAGCACGCCCCGGCCAAAACGGTTTACATAGCCCATCACCTTAAGGGCTTCAGCCACGATGGGATTCCGGTAATCCGTCTGGCGGGGGAAGTTGGCGGGAGAGACATCCCCATAGAGGCCTCCAGGGTTGTGAATCTCGAGGCGGTCCGCGAAGCGATGAAAGCGCACGGGGGCATTGGACTCGTAATTGCGGTGGGAGATGGCGTTGAGCAGGAACTCCCGCACCGCCGGACGCGGAAAATCCCAGACCGTTGCGTCGCGCAAGGCGGTGACCCGCACGGGGCGGGCCTCAAGGATGCCGTCCAGCAGGGAATCCAGGCTCTGAACCAGCCCGAACAGGTTGCCCCCAAATTCGCGGGACACCTGCACGGGCGCGACCAGCGTTTCACCGCCCAGCTTGAGGTATTGGACGTAGGCGCCGGGCAGGAAATGGCGCGGGTTCTTTCCAAAGGCCAGCAGCCCCGCATGCGTCGGGCAGTCGCGCTTGAGGTCGTAGAAACGGAGCGCGGCCAACTGCTCCTCGACACTCCGGTTGTTGGCGCGCACCACCTCTTCTGCCACCGCCGCCGTGCGATACACGTGGAGGAACAGGTCAATCGCCAGGTCATCGAGCGCCGCTTCGGGACAGGGGCGGGCATCAAAGGTGCGGGCCGTGGCAATGCGCCGCTCCGACAGCATCCGTTCCTCACTCTCATTGGCGGTCGCCCGGCGCGGCCCGACGCGAATGTGAATCCGGCCTTTCAAACGCACCGGTGGCAGATCGGAAGGATGGACTTCGACAACTACCACGTCGCCCGATCGGTCGGACAGCACGATCCGCCCGACCGTCATGGCCGGCTGCGGCAATATCTCCCCGTCCTGCCGCAAGCCCGCCACATTCCTCAGCAGGGCATCGTCGGCCCTCAACCCGCTCGCTTTGCCGGTTTTGTCATCCACGCCGATCAACAGAAAGCCCGGACGGCGGTGGTTCGGGAGATCATTGGAGAATGCGCAGATCGCCTCGCGGAACTTCGTGGTGTCATTGGTCGAAACCGTCCGTTCAACCCGGTCGGATTCCAGGTCGGCCATCAACTGGAGCAGTTCGTTCTCGCTGATCATACGGGCTGAAGGCTATCAGTCGGCGGCTCAAAAAGCGACAGTGCAGAAGGCGTGTGCAGCACGTCCTTCACCAGCTTCGGAAGTTTGCACTGCTCGCAGATTGCGTTCGAGTGGTCGCAGAAGTCCCTTACGATCTGGATGAGCCCCTGCTGGGCCGCCGCGCAGGTCAATGTGCGGGCTGACGCGCCGCCGAGAAGGCGCTGCCGCGCCAGGCGGAGGACGGCATTGTCTTCCGCCGACGGCCAGGCGAAATACCGGTGTTCGATGGCGCGCCGGACCTCCGCGCTCTTCCCTTCCGCCGCCCGGGCCCAGAGCCAGGGCAGGACGACGTTGACCGCCAGGTCGGTCGCGCGCGTGGCGCCGAGCAGCGGCTGCCGCTTCTTGAGGCGGGCGGAACGGAATGTGCAGTGCCAGGACCAGTAATCATCCGGCTCCACCTGCAGCAGCTCCAGCAGTGAATCGGGCAGGGCACCATCGGGGACATCACAAGCGCACCATTTCTCCAGCTTCGCCGCGAGGTCGTCGGCCGCCGACCATTGGGCGGCGAGCGCCAGCCGGCGCTGGGGATGGTTGGCAGGCCGCTGCCCGTGAAAGCGCCAGAGCGTTTTGGGCAGGATGCAATCTAAAAACTGGTCGCGCTCGCGCCACCACTGGTCCCAGACCCGGCGGACATAGCCGTCCGCGCCCTCATGCGCGCGGGTCAGCTCCAGCGGGAGCAAACCGCTGATGCCGAACAGCCGCGCCTGGATGGCGAGCGGCGGGGTTCGCGGCGTGTGCCAGCGGGGGCGCAGCTCCGCCAGCCGCTGCATGGCCCAGGAGTTGTGCTTGTATCCCAGCGCGCGGAACAGGCCTTCCCACAGCGCCTGCTCCCAGCCGGCCTGCCGGGCGCGCGCTTGAAACTGCGCCGCCTTGCCGTGCAGCCGGACCTCTGCCGCCTGGCACAGCAGATCCTTCAACTGGCCGGCGGGAACCTGGCGCAACGGGGCGCAGCAATGGCCCCTCGCCTCTTCCGGCAAAGCCTGGTCCGCCTCGCCGCCGAGCCACAAGCTGAGCTCGCCGATCGTCGCGTCCAGCGCCGGGCGCAGCAGCAGCGCGGGCGGCGCCCCGGCGATCGGGCGGTCGCCATCCCAGATCACATGCAGGATCACGTTCTGGAATGTCGGGTTGCGATCATGCCCGTGCGAGCGCCAGCCGCCGGACCGGATGTCCACCTCCACGTCCCCGCTGCGCGGCGGGCCGTCGCCCACCTGCACGACGGCGCCGCGGAAATCCGGCCCGCCCTCGACGCTGCGAAAGCCCGGGTGAAGAACGCGCAGGGGTTGGCCGTCCAAGGTCTGGAGCTGGTCGCGCCGCAGTCGCTGGTGCTGCCAGATGGTTTGCAGGAGCCGTTCGGGCGGCGATTCCCGGTCCTCGTGAAGGATCGGGACCACGCCGCAACGGACGCGCCACCGGGCATAAAAGCTGGACGGGATCGGGGTCACCGTGACATTGCTTTTGCGCTTATGCTTTTGCAAAGTCAAGCCTCCCGTGAAAATTGAACGCATCGGGCAGCGGAGTTGACTGTTGTATGAATATGAAGTTGAGAACAAGCAAACGACAAAACGGGCCGGGGGCGGTCGGGATCCTGCTGGCGTGTCTGGCCGGTTACGCCCCGAACGCCTTTAGCCAGGCTGCGAGCCCGGACATCCGCCGGGATGCCACCGTCCTGGCGGTGGAGAAGGTGATGCCTTGCGTGGTCAATATCGCCACCGAAACCATCGTCCGGGTCCGGGACCCGTTCGACGAGTTCTTCCGCCAATTCTGGGATCCGTATCACCGCCGGCAGCCGCCCAATTCGCAATACAGCCTCGGGTCGGGGGTGATGATTGACGAGGAGGGCTACCTGCTCACCAACGACCACGTCGTGCGCCGCGCGGACAAGATCGCGGTCAAGTTCTGCGCCGGGACAAACGTGTATGAGGCGACCATCGTGGCGAGCGACCCCAAGAGCGACGTGGCGCTGCTCAAGCTCAAGGCCCGGCCGGGAGAGAAGTTCAGCGCCATCCGGTTTGCCCCGGAGGACGATCTCCTGCTCGGGGAGACCGTGTTGTCGCTGGGCAACCCGTTCGGCCTGGGGGGATCGGTCAGCCGCGGCATCCTGAGTTCCAAGAGCCGCCTTGCGGCCAAGGAGGGCGAGCCGCTCGACATTCCCAACTGGCTGCAGACCGACGCATCCATCAACTTCGGCAGCAGCGGCGGACCGCTGGTCAACCTGCGCGGGGAGCTGATCGGCATCAACGTGGCGGTGCTGCGGAATTACCAGGGGGAAGCCGCTGAGGGCATCGGCTTCGCCATCCCGGTCCGGCGGGTGCTGGAGGCGCTCTCGGACATCTTCCCGACCGAGTTCGTGAAGTCCTACTGGTTCGGGGCGCGGGTCAAGGTCGGGACGACGCCGCTGGTCGTGATGAGCGTTCAGCCGCAAAGCCCCGCGGACCAGGCAGGATTGAAGCCCGGGGACGCCCTGCTGGAGGTCAACGGCAAGCCGCCGAAGAGCTTCATTGATTTCGCCGACCTGCTGGCGGCCAGTCCCGCCTCCAAGGCCGCCCTCACCCTCCAGCGCGGCACGGCGCGGAAAGAGGTGTCCGTGCGGCTGCTCCCGGAAAAGGCGGTATTCAATGCCGGCATGATCCGCGACCGGCTGGGAATGGATCTCGAGGAAGTGACGCCCGAGCTGGCCGCCCGGTATGGGCTGCGCACCTCGGAAGGCTACATCATCACCGGCGTGCTGGGCGACGGCCCCGCGGCCGCGGCCGGACTGGAACGGGGCATCCTGGTGACGGCCATGGACGGCAAAACGCCGCCGGATCTGGCGGCTGCCGCGAAGCTGATCTACCCGAAGAAGAAGGGGGAGCGGGTGCTGCTCGATATTGCCGTCCGCCAGCAGGTGGGAAACTACTACGTACTGCGCCAGGGGGCGGTCGAGCTGACCACGCGCTAGCCCCATATTTTGATGGCTGAAAGCGCCGCGTTTCGGCTAAACTGGGGTTTAGACTCTGCTCATGAGCGCTGATTTGATGATTGAGGTCGCCAACCTGACCAAACGCTATGCCGGCCGCACCGCGGTTTCGGACGTATCGTTTACGGTCGGGCGGGGCGAGATCGTCGGCCTCCTGGGCCCCAATGGCGCTGGAAAGAGCACGACCATGCGCATCCTTTCCTGCTACCTGGCGGCGACCTCCGGCACGGTCCGCATCGCCGGGCTGGACGTGTTCCGGCAGTCCGACGAGGTGCGGCGGCGCATCGGCTACATGCCGGAGAACAATCCCCTGCACCTGGAAATGCGGGTGCGGGAATACCTCAAGTTCAGAGCCCGGCTGAAGGGTTTGAGCCGGAAACGCTCCCGCGAGCGGGTGGACGTGGTCACCGAGCAGTGCGGCCTGACCGATGTGAGCCGGCGGATCATCGGGCAGCTTTCCAAGGGGTATCGCCAGCGGGTCGCCCTGGTGCATGAGCCGGAGCTGATCATCCTCGACGAGCCGACGATCGGGCTGGACCCGAACCAGATCCGCTCGGTGCGGCAGCTCATCAAGGGGCTTGGCAAGTCCCATACCGTGCTGATTTCGACCCATATCCTGCCGGAGGCAGAGGTGACCTGCAACCGCGTGGTTATCATGTACGACGGGAAGATCCTGGCGGCCGACACCCCGGAGAATCTGCAGCGGCTCATGAGCAGCAACAGCCAGGTGATTGCGGAGATCGCCGCGCCGCAGGCGGAGCTGCGGGAATGCTGGATCCAGATGCCGGAGGTCGAGCAGTTCGACGTGTCGGCCAGCGAGGGCGATTACTTCCGCTGCGCGCTCACGCCGCGGGTCGGCCTGGACCTGCGGCCCCGCATTTTTGACATGGTCCGCGAGCGCGGCTGGCCGATGCGTGAGCTGACCCGCAGCCGGCATTCGCTCGAGGACATTTACGTCCGGGTGACCCGGCCCGACGAAGAGGACGAAGGCTGATGCGCGCGTGGTGGACACTCACGCGGCGCGAGCTGGCAGGCTTCTTCCTCTCCCTGTCCGGCTACATCATCATTGCCGCCGCCGTCTTCATGATGGGCTACAGCTTCGTGGTCCTCCTCGTGAAACTGCAGCAGGAGCCCACGCCGATGCCGGTTACAGAGGTGTTCTACAACACGCAGTTCTTCTGGCTCATCGTGATCCTCACCACCCCGATGATCACCATGCGGCTGTTCGCCCTGGAGAAGTTCTCCGGCACGTTCGAGACGCTCATGACCACCCCGGTGAGCGACCTGCAGGTGGTGCTGGCCAAATTCACGGCGGCGATGGTGTTCTACACGGTGATGTGGCTGCCGCTGCTGCCGTGCCTGTTCGTGGTCCAGCATTACACCCATGACCCGGCGGCGTTTGATCCGGGCACGGCAGCGAGCACGTTTCTGGGGATTCTGCTGCTGGGAAGCCTCCTCATATCCCTGGGCTGCTGCGCTTCGGCGCTGACGCGCAGCCAGGTGATCGCCGCAATGATCAGCCTGGCGTTCGGCGCGGGCATCTTCATGCTCGCCTGGATCGCAGACCAGCTCCCGGCACCGGTCACCTGGCAGGGGCATGTGCTCGCCTCTTTCACGCTTTTCGACCAGATGCACGACTTCGTGCGCGGGGTGGTGGACACCCGGCCGGTGGTGCTCCTGGGCAGCCTCACGCTGTTCTTCCTGTTTCTAACCCTGCGGGTGGTGGAAAGCCGCCGCTGGAAATAGCATGGCAACCCACTCCCAGTCCGCCCCCAGCTTCTCACCCTGGCGCAAGTTGAGCATCGCCTGCAACCTTGTTCTCCTCGTCGCGCTCGTGATGGCGGTGGTGGTGATGGTCAATTACCTCTCCCGCGAGTGCTTTTGGCGGTTTCACGCGGGCGCACGCACGCGGATCCAGCTCTCCCGCGGCACGGAGAGCCTGCTCAAATCCATCACCAACCAGGTCCTGGTCACCCTCTACTACGACAAGACAGACCCGCTCTACGGCACCGTGAAGGATCTTCTCGGCGAGTTCAGCATAGCCAATCCCCGGATTCTGGTTCAGACCGTTGATTACACCCGCGATGCGGGCGCGGCGCAGAAGGTCAAGGCCTCTTACAAGCTGGACGCCGCGTCCGACAAGAACCTTGTGATCTTCGACTGCGAGAAAAGATCCTGGCCTGTTCGCGGCGACGAGCTCGCCAAATATGTCATCGAGGAGCTCCGGAACGACAAGCAGGAGCGGGTTCTCCAACGCAAGATCACGGCTTTCCTGGGCGAGACGGCTTTCTACCAGGCGCTGCTCGGTGTCACCAGCCCCAAGCCCCTCCACGCCTGTTTCCTCACCGGGCACGGGGAGCACAACCTCGAGAGCGGGGACCAGCGGCTGGGCTACCTCAAGTTCGCATCCATCCTGGCGCAAAGAAACATCCGGCTCGCCCCGCTCGGCCTGCTCGGCACCAATGCCATACCGGCGGACTGCAACCTCCTGATCATCGCGGGGCCCGCCACTTCGATATCCGACGCCGAGCTGGCGAAGATCGAGCGATACCTCAACGAGGGCGGCCGCCTCCTGGCCCTCTTCAACGCCAGCTCGCTCGACGAAAGAACCGGGCTGGACCGGGCCATCGGGCTGGAGAAAATCCTGGGCAAGTGGGGCATCCGGGTGGGGGACGTGATCATCAGCGACCCGGACAACTCCGACAAGGGCTCAGACGTGATTGTCAGCGCCTTTACCACCCACCCGATCGTCAATCCGCTGATGGGATCCAAGACTGGCCTCGACCTCACCCGGCCCCGGCCGGTCGGCAAGCTGAATTCCAAATCCCCCCAGCCCGCTGACGCCCCGCGCGTCGAGCAGGTCGCCTTCTCCAGCCCGCACGCATTTATTGATGGCGACCCCAACAAGGAGCCCCACCAGTTCCCGTTCATCGTTGCGGTCGAGAAAGGCGCCATCAAGGACGTCATCACCGAACGGGGCACCACGCGCATGGTGGTCGCCGGCGACTCTGTTTTCCTGGGCAACCAGGAAATTGACAAGCTGGGCAACCGCGATTTTGCGAGCTATGCGGTTGACTGGCTGCTGGAGAGGACGCAGCTGGTCCAGGGCCCGGGGCCCAAGCCCTTCAAGACGTTCAAGATAGTCATGACCCGATCCGAGCTGCAGAGCGCGCAGTGGGTTCTGCTGGGCGCCTTTCCGGGGGTCGTGCTGACCCTGGGCGGCCTGGTCTGGTTGCGGCGCCGAAGATAATGAATCCCCGCAACACCTGGCTATGGCTGGCCCTGGCAGCGGGGCTGTTCGGGTTCATCCTCTTCTACCAGAAGCATGCCCACAAATCCTCTCCCGGCACCAACAAGGTGCTGCCCGGGCTCAAGGCCGCCGCCGTCACCGGCCTGCAGGTCCGCCCGGCCGCCCGGCTGGCCATCCAGGCCGAACGCACCAACGGGGTTTGGCGGTTGACCGAGCCGCACTCTTACCCCGCCCAGAAGGCGAGCATCGAAAGCCTGCTGGCTGCTCTTGAGCGCTTGACCTACGTCACCTTCATCAGCCCGCGCGAGCTGAGGGAGCGGCCCAACTCGGAGGAAGAATACGGCTTCGCCAACCCCCAGGCGACGATCACCCTGCGGCAGCCCGATTACCATGCGCTCATCCAGGTCGGGGCAAGGACCGCCCCGGGCGACCAGGTGTTTCTGCAGGTGGTCGGTGTTGTCTATGTGGTGGACGCGGAAATCCTGAAGCACATCCCCCGCACCTTCGACGATTGGCGCGACACGACGCTCCTGGACTTCAAGGGCCTTGCCTACGACCGCCTTGCGGTGACGAACGGGCCAAGGGTCGTGCAACTGCTCCGCGCAGCCACCAACAGTCCCTGGCGCATGGTTTACCCGCTGCCGGCTCGTGCCGACAACACAAGGATCGAGAGCGCGCTTCAGGGATTGCAGGGCCTCCGCGTCCAGCAGTTCGTGCCGGAAGATTCCAAGGCTGACCTGGAAGCCTTCGGCCTGCAGCCCCCCGAGCTGGAGATCGCCTTCGGCCTGGGAACCAATACCACCGCCCTCCTCCAGTTCGGCAGGAGCCCGACCAACGACTCCCGGCTCGTGTATGCCCGCCGGATCGGCCAGAACACAGTCGTCGCCGTCCCGGGCGACCTCCTGGCGTCCTGGCGCGAGAAGGTGAATGACTTTCGCGACCCGTATTTGATCTCCCAGGCGACTGCGGCCACAGTCATCGAGGCCCAGTGCGAAGACCGCTTCTCGCTCCAGCAGGACACCAACGGCATGTGGCGCGCCCTCCCGGAGAATTTCCCCGCCGACGCGGGGCTGGTCAAAGACTTCATCTCCTCCCTGAACAGCTTGAGGGTCATCCAGTTCATTGATGTCGTGATCGAGCCCGATCTGCCCGGCTACGGCCTCGCCCCGCCGGCACGGCGATACACCTTGAAATCGGCGCCGGCCAACTCTCCCGCCGGCGCAACCAATGCAATCATCGCCGACCTGGGCTTCGGCACCAACCAGGCCGGCAAGGCCTTTGCCCGGCGCGCGGATGAGAGTTTTGTCTGCGGCATCACCACCAACGACTTTCAGCGCCTGCCCGCGGCAAGCTGGCAGATGCGCGAACGCCGGATATGGAGCATCTCGACCAATGACATTGACCGCGTCATCATCCGCCAGCAGGGCAAGGTCCGGCAGATCAAGCGCAATGGCCCCCACCAGTGGTCCCTCATCACACAGGGCATCATCAACGACCTGGCTGTGGAGGAAACCGTGCGCGGCCTCTGCGATCTCACCGCGTCCGCCTGGGTCGCGCGCGGCGAGCAGAACCGCGCCCGGCACGGATTCACGGACAAAGGCTGGCAGATCACGCTCGAGCTGAAGGGCGGCGAGAAGAGGACTGTGGAATTCGGCGGGGAAGCCCCCTCGGGCTTTCCTTGCGCGGCCGTCACGCTGGATGGAACCCCCTGGATCTTCGAGTTCCCCCTGGCGCTCTACCAGGACGTCGCGGGCTACCTGACGATTCCCGCGGACACACCCTGATCCTCACATGGCAGCCCGCCATCCAAGCCGCTTCTGGCGGATCTGCCGCGTTTACTTTCGCAGGTTCCGCATCGCCGTATGGCTGGCGATCCTCATCCTGGTCGCCGCCTTCACCTATCTGAACCAGGTTGGCCTTCCGGGCTTCGTCAAGAAGCCGCTCATCGAAAACCTGCGCTCCCGCGGCCTGGACGTGAGCTTCTCCCGCCTCCGCCTGCGATGGTACCGCGGCCTGGTTGCCGAGAACGTCCGGTTCGTGCGCTCCGACGAACTGCTCAGCCCGAGCTTTGCGATCGGGGAGGTCCAGGTGCGGCTGAATCGCCCGGCGCTGGTCCGGCTCCAGCTCCAGGTGGACTCGCTCGTGCTGCGCCAGGGACGCCTGGTCTGGCCCGTTGCCGAAACCAACAAGGCCCCGCGCGAGCTGGCGGTTGAGAATATCCGGACCGACCTGCGGTTCCTGCCCAATGACGAATGGGCGCTGGACCACTTCACCGCCGGATTCGCAGGCGCAAACATCCATTTGTCCGGCACCCTGACCAATGCATCCGCCGTCCGCGAATGGAAGTTTTTCCAGGCCCGGCAGTCCGCCCCGGCCGGCGTCTGGCAGAACCGCCTCCGCGACCTTGCCGACACGCTTGAACGCATCCATTTCTCCGCCCCCCCGGAGCTGAAGCTGGAGGTCTGCGGCGATGCGCGGGACCTCCAGAGCTTCACCGTCCGCATGACGGCGAGCGCGCCCGGGGCCGACACTCCCTGGGCCAAGGTCGCCGGCGGGCGGTTCACCATTCGCATCTACCCGACTTCAGCCGACGGATTATCCCGCGCCGATCTGGACCTGGAAGCGGACGAGACGCAAACACCCTGGGCGCGGACGGCCAATATGCGCCTGGCCATTCAACTTGCTTCGCTGGAGAGCTTCACCAGCTACACCAACCTGGCGATTGGCAAACTCGCAAACGGCGACCTGTCCCTGGGAGCGGCGCAGGTCCAGACCAAATGGGCCAGCGCGACCAACCTGCAGCTCACCGTTCACGCCAAGCCGTCACCGTTCACGCCAAGCCGGTGCCGGGCCAGACAAACCTCGTCAACGCCAGCCTCGCGCTCCAGGCCGGGACGGTTGGGACGCCGTGGGGCAGCACCACCAACGCGCGCCTCAGCGCCCAATGGATCCACGCGCTCACCAACGCGATCCCGATCTCGGGTGAAGGCCAGCTCGATTGCAGCCAGGCGGCCACCAAATGGGCCAGCGCCGGCGGGCTTCGCCTCAATGTCCGCCTGGCCACGTCCCCGGGCGGCGGCTCGCCCCGCGACGACGCCTCGTGGGCCGCATGGGCCGGGCTCGAGCCTTACGTTTTGGATTGGGACGTCCGGGCCACGAATGCGCTGTCGCACCGCCTTGCCGTGCGGGAGGTCGCCTGCTCCGGGAACTGGCGCGCACCCGGGCTGGTGATCTCGAACCTTGTCGCCCGGATTGACCGGGAACAGGTCACGGCCAACGCTGCCCTGGACGTCGCATCCCGCGCGCTCAAGCTCGGCTTCTCCTCCAACCTCGACCCGCACCGTCTCGCGCCGCTCCTGCCCGATGGCTCTGAACGCTGGCTGGCGGAGTTCGCGTGCGAGCAGCCGCCGGAGCTGAACGGTGAGATTGCGTTGACGCTGCCGGCCTGGACCAATCGCCCGCCCGGCTGGGAGGCGGAGCTGCGGCCCACGGTCCGGCTGCAAGGCGGGTTCGACTTCAAGCACGGCGGAACCTTCAAGGGCGTGGCACTCTCGGCGGCCCGTTCCCACCTGGTTTACTCGAATGGGCTGCTGCGCCTGCCCGATTTGACCATCACCCGGCCGGAAGGCCGGCTCGATGCAGCCATCGAATTGAACGGCGGCACCAAGGAGTATGCCGCGCGAATTCAAAGCGGCATTGATGTGCTGGCGCTGCGCCCGGCGCTGGACCCCGGCCAGCGGGGCGTGTTCGACCTGTTCACCTTCACCCTCCCGCCCGCACTTCAAGCCGAAGTCCGGGGCTGCTGGCAGCAAGCCGATCGAATAGGTATCCGCGGCAGTGTGGCCATCACCAACTTCACCTTCCGCGGCGAATCCATCAGCAGCCTGCAGACGGCTTTCCAATACACGAACCGCTTCGCGCAAATCACCGCCCCGCGGGTCCAATGCGGTTCCCGCCAGGCCAGCGCGGACGCCCTGGGGGTGGACCTCGTCACGCAGAGAATCCATCTCACCAACGGCTTCAGCACCGTCGAGCCTATGGTTGTCGCGCGCGCCATCGGGGAGCAAATCGTCAGCGCCATCGAGCCCTACCGCTTTGACGAACCCCCTGTCGCCCGCGTCCACGGCATCATCCCCTTGCGTGGCGAGGAGGACGCCGACCTCCACTTCGACCTCGCCGGCGGCCGTTTCCACTGGTGGCGATTCAACGTGCCGCAGATCACCGGCCATGTGCATTGGCGGGGCCAGCACTTGAGCCTGAGCGATGTCCGGGTCGGGTTTTATGGGGGACAAGCCACGGGAGCCGCCGTGTTCGACTTCCACCCGGGTGCTGCGACCGACTACCAGTTCACCTTGACGACGACCAATACGGAGGCGGAGTCGCTCATCGCCGACCTGTTCAGAAGCACCAATATCCTTAAGGGCTCCCTGAGCGGAAGCCTTTTCGTCACGAACGCGAACACCTCGGCGATTGAAACCTGGCGCGGGTTTGGCAACCTGCAGCTCCAGAACGGGCTGATCTGGGATATCCCCGTCTTCGGCATGTTTTCCGATGTGCTCAACGGCCTGGCACCCGGGTTGGGCAGCAGCCGGGCCAGCGCGGGGACCTGCACCTTCGGCATCACCAACGGGGTCATCCGCTCCAACGACCTGGATATCCGATCAACCGCCGTCCGCCTCCAGTACCGCGGCACGGTGGACTTTGAAAGCAGAGTCAAGGCGCGCGTGGAAGCCGGGCTGCTCCGCGATGTCTGGCTGGTCGGCCCGGTCGTCAGCACCGTGTTCTGGCCGGTAACCAAGGTTTTCGAGTACAAAGTCAGCGGCACGCTCGGTGAGCCGAAGGCCGAGCCGGTGTTCCTGATTCCGAAAGTCATGCTGCTCCCATTCCAGATGCCGTTCCATCCCCTGCGCACCCTGAAAGGCCTCCTGCCTGAGGATTCCGGCACCAGCCGAACCAACAACCCCGCCCTCATTTCCCCCAAGCAGAACTGAAAACCAATGCATGGGGGGCGTTGCGGATGGGTGTTCCCTGTTCAAGGTTGTGGGATGTTTGGATCCTTTCCGCGCTGCAGAAAAGCGCGTGAGCCCCTCGGCCCGACCAAAAAGCCGCCCGTTCCCGGGCGGCTTATGACGACTGCTGCCTGAGCCCCCTGCGCATGCCCCCCTTTTCTTGCAGCTTGCGCAGTAAACTCATCTCCCCACATGGGTAGCAGTAACGCTCCACCCAGCATGCCACAGCACACGACGCCATTCTATCCATGATCGGGACATCCTATATCAACTTGCGGACATGCTGTTCACGGCACGGGCGCAACTCATGTTATCGGAGCGCGGACATTCTTGTCCGCCTGGGGCTTGCCAACGCGGCCGAGGCGGACAAGAATGTCCGCGCTCCTTTCGCCTTCTTACACGTCCTCGGAAACGGTGAGTTGCGCCCTCACGGCACCCATTTCTCCCTTTACGGTAGTTCCGGGAGGGCTATAGTAGCCTTATGAGCGAGCACGATCACCCGTTCCCGGAGCTGCGGAAGGGCCTGAAGGCGCCGTTTTTCCACAGCCGGGATGCGTGCCCGCCAATGATTGGCTAAGGAATGAATAC
>JAPLUA010000376.1 GCA_026397855.1 Verrucomicrobiota bacterium
TCGCTGACAACCGAAGTATTGCTGCGATGAAAATCACGGAAGCTTTATTGGCGGAGCACCTGGTGTTCCACAACCTGTTCGACCACATCGAGGCGACCGCGCCCCGCTTGAAGACCCTCGCGGAGGTCAAGTCGCTGGCGGCGCTGATGGAATCCATGCTGAAGTCTCATTCCGACACGGAGGATGAGCTCTTCATCGGTCCGCTGGAGCATTGTTTCGAGCAGATCGGCCAGCGCGACACGTTTATCCAGGAGCACGAGGAGATAGACGGCAATTTGAGGAAGGTCCAGATCACAAAGCAGCTCCGGCGCGCGCGCGCGCTTCTGCTCGGGGCCGTGGCCTACTCGCGCAAGCACTTCGACAAGGAGGAGCGCATCGTTTTCCCCATGGCCGAACGCGTCCTCAACAGCAAGACCCTCACGGCCCTCGGCCAGACCTGGATGGAGCAGAGGACGCGGAAGTCCGTGTAGCGGCAATCAGTTCAGGCCGTGACCGCGCCCGTGCCAGCTGCAGCTGGCTGTTGGACCTGGTCGGAGAAGCCGTGCTTGTCCCACCTCGGGTCCAGCCCCAGATCCTTGAGCATCTGGAGATCCTTTTCCACCGGCTGGTTAACCGTGGTCAGGTAGTTGCCAACCATCAGGGCGCTGGCGCCGGCCATAAACATCAGGCTTTGAGCCTCCCGCAGATTAACCACCCGTCCCCCCGCCACCATGATCTCCTGCCTGGGCAGAATGAAGCGGAAACAGGCGATGGTCTTCAGCGCCTCCAAGGGAGCCAGAGGCTCCTGCTTGTCAAACGGAGTGCCTGCAATCGCGTTCAGGATGTTGATGGGCACGATGTGCGCCCCGATCTCCTTGAGGGCGAATGCCAGGTCGCACCGGTCCTCGCGGTTCTCACCCATTCCGATAATGCCGCCAGAGCAGATCCGAATGCCCGCCTGCTGCAGGTGCCGGATGGTCTGAACCCGATCCTGGTAGCTGTGGGTGGTGCAGACCTTGGAGAAAAACCGCTCCGAGGTTTCCAGATTATGGTTGTAGCACTCGACGCCGGCCTGCCTCAGGCGGTCGGCCACTCTCTGGTTCCTGATCATCCCCAGCGATGCATCCGGCCGGGCCTTGCCGCTTTGCTTCAGCAGCTCGAATTGGCAGCAGAGTTCATCGAGCACCGGCCCCTCCTCCAGCCCTCGCCAGGCCGCCACAAGCCCCAGCCCGACCACCCCGTTCTTCCCGGCCTCCTCCGCCGCAGCGAGCACAGACTCCGATTCGACCAGCCCATACCGGGGTGAATCGGTCTCATAGGCGGCCGATTGCGCGCAGAAGCGGCAGTTCTCCGAGCATCCGCCCGCCTTGATGTTGACGATGGAGCACAGGTGAATCTTGTTCCCCTTGAAATGCTCCCGGATGCGGTTGGCCCACGACAGCAGATCCACAATGTCAGCGCCGCCCTCCAGCGCGAATAGCCAGCGCCCCTCCTCCCGGGTAATCTCGCCGCCTTCCAGCACCCGCCGGCCAAGCTGCGCGATCCGGTCATGCGTCGTGGCGTCAAATGGTCTTGCACTCATGGTTGACAGCTTAATCCCTGCCGGGATTTGCGCAAGCCTTGCGCGCCACTGCGTCCAAACCCGAGCCGCACGAAAAGCATTGCCCCGGCTTTTCCCCGTCCCTAACGTAGCCTGTGCCTGTTCGCCTGACTATCCTTGGCAGCGGCTCCTCCGGCAATTGCGCCTACGTGGAGACCGACGAAGCCCGCGTGCTCATTGACGCGGGCTTCAGCCTGCGCCAAATCCGGCAGCGCCTGGCCAGCATCGGCCGGACGCCGGAGAACCTGACCGGGATTCTAGTGACGCACGAGCACTCCGATCACGTCCAGAGCCTCCCCGCGCTGAACACGAAGCTCCACATCCCCGTCTATTGCAACCGCCCGACCAAGGAAGCCGTGGAGTATCAATCCAAGACGCAACTGGACTGCCGCCTCTTTTGCACCGGCGCAAGCTTCGAGCTGGGCGATATCACGGTGGATACCTTCAGCATCCCGCATGACGCCCAGGAGCCGGTCGGTTTCCTGCTCCGCACCAGCAGCGGCAACATCGGCTTCCTGACCGACCTCGGGCACACCACGCGCCTGGTGCTCGAGCGCATTCGCCCGGCCCACGCGCTGGTGCTGGAAGCAAACCACGACATCAAGTTGCTGCAGGACTGCCCGCGCCGTCCCTGGAGCCTCAAACAGCGAATCCTGGGACGGCACGGCCATCTCTCGAACGAAGCCGCCGCCGACACCACCGAGCAGATCATGTCCGCCGACTTGCGCCACTTGTATCTGGGCCACCTAAGCCGCGAGTGCAACCGCCCCGAGTTGGCCCACCGCGTCGTGAACGAGCGACTCCAGAAGATCGGGGCAACCCACGTGCGCATCGAGGTCACATCCCAAGCCCTGCCCTGCCAGACCTTGAGTCTGTGAGATCGGGCTGCCCCAGATGTATCGCTCCCAGAGGATCGAATCGTTAGATCTGCCTGAACTTCAGCCCTACCGCACCATGCGGCGGCAGGCCGAACACCGGCAGCAGGGCCTTTTCGTCGCCGAAGGCGAGAAGGTCGTGCGACGGCTGCTGGGGAGCCCATTCAACGTTGTTTCGGTGCTCCTCCCGGAGAAGTCGTTGCAGGAACTTGATCCCCTGCTTCAGGCCCGCAGCGAGGAAGTCCAGGTGTTCTTGGCTGAGAAGGCGCTGATGGAGACGCTCACCGGCTTCTCGATGTACCAGGGGATGCTCGCCGTGGGAAGGGTACCTCCCCTCCCTGCCCTGGCGAACGTGGTCGCGCGCAGCCGGCCACCGCGGCTTCTCGCCGCGGTTGACAGTTTGAGCAATGCCGAAAACCTCGGGGCGATGGTCCGCAACTGCGCCGCGTTCGATGCCCAAGCCTTGATCGTGGGCGAAACGTGCACCAGCCCGTTCCTGCGCCGGGCTGTGCGCGGCTCCATGGGCACCATTTTCCAACTGCCGATCGTGGAGACCGCCAGCCTGGTCCAGTCGCTCCGCGACCTGCAAGGAAGAGGGATTCGCTGCATTGCCGCCCACCCGCACGTTGCCGGCCGGACTCTCTGCCAGGCCAACCTTACCGGGGATTGCTGCCTTGTCTTCGGCAGCGAGGGCTACGGCATCTCCCCCGCCGTGCTCGCCGCCTGCGATGAGGCCGTCGCCATCCCCATGCCCCCGACGGTGGACTCGCTCAACGTCGGCAGCGCCGCCGCCGTCTTCCTCTACGAGGCCAATCGCCAGCGCGGGAGAATGTAAAGCACTCCAAGGATCGACATTCTTGTCGGCAACTGCGGGTAGCGGTTCGCGCACAGGCCGACACGAATGTCGGCGCTCCGTTGCTCATTGCGTGCCGTGGTAGCGATTCGGGGCGCTCCACTGAGGCATATCGGGGCACGCACGCACGCCTAAACAAGCAAAGAATGGCTGCTGCGGAATTCGCACCGGCTATCGCACCTTCTTCAGCCGGTAGAAGCCGCCGCCCCCGGAGGCCGAGTTCGTGACCGTGCTCTGAAAGTCAACGATCACCGGCACATTGGTCACCGGCGTCCATGAGTTTGCCCCGGTGAGGCTGGCGCTGCTTTCGAGCACATAACCGTCTGCCGCGACGGGCCACGTGAGGACCAAATCGGTCCCGTATGCCTGCGCCTGGAGAGAGGGCGGCACCAGGGCGTAAAAGTTGATTCCGCCCACCGTGAGGCTCGTATTGGTGGACGTGCCGCCCACAACCCCCAGGAACAACTCAACCGTCTGGCCAGCCCACTCTGAAACGCTAATCAGCCCGCTACTTGTGGGGACATTGGTTTGAACCAGGCTCAGCGCCAGCGAGAGAACGTTGGTACCGCCAAGCGCCACCGCGAACGAATCATCCTGCCCGTCGCCCTCCACCACAAACTCGAAGGACATGGACACCGCATTGGAGGGCACGGCCAGCGGAATCCAGGCACAAGCCGGCGCGTTGGTACCGCCGCTATCCTTGGGGGAACTGGAGGGCAATCCACCCGGCGCAAACAAGCTGCCATGCGGCACTGTCTGCAAGCGCATAAAGAGCGCCGTAGGCATAGGGAAAAAGAATGAGCCGAGGCCACCCGACACCTGGCCGCTCACCTGCACCACAGTTTGCGCCAGCGTTCCCGCTGTAGCTATGCCGAGCCACCCAGCCTCCTTGCGGAACCGGGAGTCGAGCAATCTGGCGCCGGACACCATGTCCGTTGTCGTCAGATCCAGCGGAGAAACTCCCGTCGTTTGGAGGAAAACCGAGTTCGTAGCCGGGGCGGCGGCAAAGCCGCTCTGCTCAAAAGACCACTGGTTGCCCATCAAGGCGGCACTGGTGAGGGGAACGGTGAGGCTATACCATTCGCGGGGATAACTGTGAAAAGCCTTGATCGCATCCGTCCAAGCCGAAACGTTGGGCTCGTAGCCGGGCAAACCCTTCGTAAGTATGACGTTCGCCGCGTCTGAGTGCAGCAGGCCGACCGCGCTCACGTAGTTGTCCGCCCAGCGGCTTCGTTTCGGCATGGCGCTGCCGTAGAACGGGTGAACCGCCACGGGCACTCCGATAATCGAGCCCGCCAGTGAACTCAGCAAGTCATTCATGAACTCAGGCGCCAGTTCCGCCTCGTCGAACAAAGTCATGTGCGTGTTGGCTGGTTGGAATGCGCCCACCCCTTTCGTCGGTTGACGAGCCCCGTCCCCATGCAGGTAATCCGCGGCTCGGGCGCTGACCAGCGTGCCGAGACTGTGCCCGATGAAATGAATGGGCTGCGAATAGTCCGGGCCAAGTTTATCGAGCAGCGCCTTCGCCAAAGCATCTCCCTGCGCTGGAATCTTAGAGACAGGGATAGGTAACAGAACCGATGCCGCATCCTTCTCCCAGTGCCACGCCATGATGTTTGCCACTGGGGTGCCACCGCTGAGGGTGAATAGTGCGGCCATCGCGGTCGGCCAGTCTTTATAGGAAGAGTTCCAGCCATGCGTCAGCACGATAGTCATCAGGTTAGTGGCGACCAGACTCGCGGGGTAAAAGGCTCCGTTCGTGTATGCCCGGAGTTGGCTGTCGGGGTCAGCGGTTGATCGCCCAACCTCTACGACGGTCGTCTGGCGGTTGGTCTGCTGCAAGAGGATCAACTGGGCGGCGGTGCTCACGTCCGAACCCTGGACGTTCCACACCACAACAGAATAGTCTCCGGCATCCGCAGCGCTGATCGCACTTAAGGTGAAACTTGGGCCGGTCGCGGCGGAGATATTCGCGCCGTTGCGGCGCCATTGATAGAATAGCGGATCAGTGCCGGTAGCGGTGACGCTGAAGGTCACCGTCCCTCCAGGCGCTGTAATAAGGGTCTGCGGCGGAACGGTGATAACCGCTGGTCCCGTTGTCGCCCCGCGCGTGTCCACCGTGAAGAACCCGGACATGCCCTCGCCCGACCAGCCGGAATGGCGCGTATCAACCGTGAAGAAGCCCGAGACCCCGGCCCCAAGGCTGAACCCGTAGCGCGTATCCACCGTGAACAGCTCGGATATGCCCTTGCCGACCTCGGCCCGGGCCGGTGCCGCGAGAAGCAAGGTCAACATGAGCGACGCCACAAGCGCGCACCTCGGAGCGGAGCGCGAAAAGCGGCTCAACTGTGGCGCCAGACAGACCAGCAGATCGTGCCGCTTGGTCGGGAGATTATTGCTCTCAGCCACGCTCGGCCTCCTCTCTCGCCGCCAAGTGGCTTCTCGACTTCCTCGCTGAAGAACTCGTAGCGGTACTCCACGGCGAAGGGCGTCAGGCGATGCAGCTCGTCAAACTCATCCGGCACCGCCAGACCGCGGTCCCGCCCCAGGTCAATCAACTCCCCCAAACGGTGGGTGCGGGGATAGACCACTGCTGCCGCCGCCAGCGCCGCCTTCAATAGTTTCTCCGCCGCCTGCTGCGCATGGAAGCCGAACGCCTCGTCGGCCACCTGAGGGTCCCCGGCCAGCCGCTCCAGCACGTACTCATCCTGCCGGGCTTTGCCCACCAGCAGGCGCGCGGCCTCAAGCTGTCCCATACAAGACCCTCCCTTCCGTGAGGGCGGCGTGATAAATGGTGCCCGGCACCGCCGCCCATTTTTCAAACGTCCGCCGGCTGGCCACCAGCACGTCCGCCGGCAGCCGCAGCGGCCGCAGCAGATTGCTCAGCCGTGTCATCTCCTCCCGGCGCGACTCCACGACCGCCTGCACCACCAGAAAGTCCACATCGCTCTCCGGCCGGGCGTCCCCGCGCGCCTGCGAGCCAAAAAGAATGATCGTGGCCTGCGGGCGCGCCCCGTGCAAACACGCCGCCGCCTTTTGAACTGTCTCCGTCAGCATCATAACTTC
>JAPLUA010000276.1 GCA_026397855.1 Verrucomicrobiota bacterium
CTATACCTTGCAGCAGAACACCGAGGCGGCCACCACGAATTGGGGGCCGAGCGGTTACACGGTTACCACGTCGGCGGGCATCAGCAGCGTCACCTTCACCCCCGGTCCGGGCAGGCTGTTCTTCCGGCTGAAGCAGTGATGGCGGGCGCATTCGCGAGTTGCCGGGGGGAGCGCTGACATTCTTGTCGGCCTTTTCGTGTGGCCGCGCAGGGGCAACCTGGGACCACGCTGACATGAATGTCCAATGCCGCTAGGATTTGAAGCGCCACATCCCGCGGAAAGCTCAACCTCTACCCACTGTGATCCGCGAAGAATCCATCCCGGAGGGGTGGTTGAGAATGGCACTCCGTTTCGACGCTGGGTATACCCTGAACGCGCCGGGTCGAGGCGGTCCTGGCCGCGGTTCCAGCACGCGTCCCCCCGGGCCCAGCTCCGTAGGAGAACCGAACAGGCTGGGGGTCTGTTACTTGTGCCAATGAACCCATTGGAATACAAGGGGTTACGGACCAAGTCCCAGTCGGGTTCATTGGCAGCGGCATGTGTATAGAAACCGTCCGCCCGCTGATTCCTTCAAGCTCCGTAGGAGCGGCATGTGTATAGAAACCGCCCGCCCGCTGATTCCTTCAAGCTCCGTAGGAGCGACATGTCTCCCATCCCGCGCCACCATGCCGCCCCGATGGGGCTTTGGGCGGTCAGGTTTAGGGTTGTCGTGCTATATGCGCGCCACGCTCCACGCTCGACGCTC
Source organism: Verrucomicrobiota bacterium (assembly GCA_026397855.1). GTDB lineage: Bacteria > Verrucomicrobiota > Verrucomicrobiia > Limisphaerales > UBA8199 > JAPLUA01. The sequence goes on from JAPLUA010000276.1 coordinate 746, forward strand.
GACGCTCAACGCTCAACGACCCCCGCCCCGTGGGCTTCGGCCTTGGCCTGGGCCAGGTCGTGCTGGAAGGCCGGGCTGGCCACCAAATCGCGGAAGATCGCCTGGGCCAGCACGCGGCCAGCCTGGATATCCGTGGGGAAATGCTTGCCGATGAGCACGCGGTCCCAGCCGATGACGCGGCCGATATTGAGGATGGCTTCCTTTTTCTCCGGGAAGACCTCGGCCAGCACGAGGGCGTAAACCGTGCCGCGGGTCGAGTGCCCGCTTGGGTAGCTGTAGCTCTTCTCGGGCGCTCCCAGGCTGAGCTCGTTGTCCAACTGGTAGGGGCGCTGCCGTTTCCAGTGGTCCTTGGGAATGTTGATCGCCTCGGCGATGTCCTTCTTTACCCGGTCAAACAGCTCCTCGGTCCGGGGCAGTTTCCCGGGCTGAAACCCGGGGCCGATCGCGGGCGCGAACAGGAACAGGGAGAGGCTCGCATCCTTTTTCGCCCGCGCTTCCTCGGCGGGGGTGCGTCCCTTGAACACCGCGCGCGCGGATGCGAGGTCGGCGGCTTCTTCCGCGGAGCCGGGCACCGGCGGCGGCGCCAGCAAGGCGATGCCGTCGGGGCGTCCCGCAGCGATGTAAAAGCTGTCCGCGAAGAGGGGCAGCGCGACAAGCAGGAGGCACAGGCTCAGGATGCCGTGCCGGAAACGGGGCTGGGGGAGCGGGAGTCGTGGATTCGAGTTCGAACGCATGATTACCTGGAGGTCTTTGGTTGTCGTGAGGGGCGGCCCGGAAGGCCGGGGCAATGTGAATTGCCGAGGCTCATCCCTGGGGCTTATACCTCGACCGCTTCGCCCGATTTGGGCTGGATGATCTTGATCCTGGGATGGCGCGCGTGGATCTCGCGGGCAAACCAGTCCCTGGAGTCCTCGTCGCCGTGGCTGAGCAGGACCGTGCGCGGCTCGACCTCGCCGACAAAGTCCAGCAGGTCGGTGCGATCGGCATGGGCGGTGAGGTCGAAGTCCTCCATTTCGCAGTGCCGGGTGACTTCGCCCCCGCTGGGGCTGAGGATAAACGGCTTGCCCTTTGGGGCGGCTTTCAGGTGGCCGCCGGGGGTGTTGGGGTCGGCGTAGCCGACGAAGAAGATGGCATGGCGTTCGTTGCCCATCATGCGCGTGGCAAGGGTGTGGGCGGCGGTGTGCTCGCTCATCATGCCGGCGGTGATCACGAAGATGTGGCTGCCGGTGAGCTTCATCTTTTCGGCCTGCCCGTGCTCGAGCACCACGAGGTTAAGGGCTTCGCGGAGCTGCAGGCTGGGGTACTGACGATGGGTGCGGTGGGCCTCGAGGTCGTAGATTTCCGTGAACACGCGGCCGAGGCCGCCGATGTAAACAGGCTGGCGTTTGATCCGGCCCTCGCGCATGAGGAGCGCCAGCAGGGCCAGGATCTCCTGGGTGCGCCCCAGGGCGAAGGCGGGGATCAGCACCGACCCCTTTCGCGCGAGCACGCGCTCGATGGCTTCGCTCAGCCGCGCAAGCTCCGTCTGGCGGTTGGATGCGGGCGGGCGCTCGCGATTGCCGCGGGTGGTTTCCATGACCAGCACGTCGGCTTTCACGTCCTCGAACCGCGCCCCCCTGAGGATGGTCTGGTCCTGGAAGCAGACATCGCCGGTGTAAAAGAGCGTCTCGCGCTGGCCGCGCACCATGATGCCGGCGGAGCCGAGGGTGTGGCCGGCGTCGCAGAACTCCAGGGTCGGGGAGAGGAACCCGGCGCGGGACTTGTGAAACGAGGCCCAATCCACCTCGCGGTTGTACTTGAAGCCCTGGAACCGAGCGGCGATCTCGTCCACCTCGTCGTGGCTGTAGAGCGGATAATCCTTCAGGCCCAGCTCGTCGCGCTGGCGCTTCATGACGTTGACCGAGTTGTGCAGGACGCGCTCGACCAGGAAATAGCTCAGCTCGGTCATCAGCACGTGGGCGTGCGGGAAATGCCGCATGGCGACAGGCAGCGATCCGACGTGGTCGTGATGGCAATGGGAAATGGCGATGGCATCCAGCTCCTGCTGCTTGACCAGGTCATAGCGCGGCAGGCCGGCGCGGCCCTCCATCCGGGGGTGAGTGCCGGCGTCCATGAGCAGCCGGTGCCCCTCCATTTCAACGAACCATGCGGTGGCGCCGATGGCTGTGTCCGGGTTCAGGTTTGTAATCTTCATTTTGTTTGGGTGTAGCCTGCTGGCACCTCGAACTGGAGGGCGTCAGGCCTGGTGAATTGGACCTTCGTAAAGCGCATCACCACGGTGGTGTCCTTCTCCCGCGTCTCAACGCGGACCGGGAGATCCTTGAGGTCCGAGGCATTCCAGGTGACGGCCTCAAGGACGGGCTCCTGCTGGTTGCGGATGACCACCTTGTTTTTCACGCAAGGATGGTTGTCAATGGTCTCCTTGCCCAGGGGGGTTTTCTCCATACGGAGACCTTTCTCCAGGGCGTCAGATTCGCCTTTGGCCAGGGGCTTGGACAGGTAGGTCTTTGTGCCGGGGTAAAGGATGAAAGTGGTTTTCTTGTCCGGGCGGGAGATGCTGACGATCCGCTCCATGCCGGCCTGTTTCATGGCGGCGATCGTGCCGGCGGGAAAGTCTTGGCTGGTGGCCTGCTCAAGGTTGATGTCCATGCGGACCTTCGTGTCGAGGGTGGCAAAGTCCACGGGCATCCGGACCCATTCCTTTTGGGAATGATCGAGCACCTGGATTTCGAGCCGTGCCGAGAAGGCGGACACATCCCCGAACAGCTTCATGAACGCCGTGTTGATGCCCCCCGGGGAGCCGGCAGCGGGGATCTGCCCCACCGCGACGCGGCAGGCCAGGAGGACCAGGGCGAGAAGGCTCCCCAGCCTCAGCTTCATGGAATGAGACTCGATGTGCACTTACCGGGCAATCATATTGCCACGGCAGGGAGCAAAACCAGCACAAACTCTTTTCATTTGGAGATAGGGGTAGGGATGAGGGATTAACCCCACCCCTCCCTCCAAACTGGACGGGCGGATTTCCCGCATCCAGCTTTCCGGTCAGTGGTTTCTCGGCGAGACTAACCGTAAGCACAAGAGCCGTGTTCCAGACTAAACAACC
>JAPLUA010000147.1 GCA_026397855.1 Verrucomicrobiota bacterium
GATTGACACCTGCCGGGGCCGTCAGCTCCGCCGCCGCGCGCTCGATCTGTTCCCACGCCTGGCGCACATGGCCGGCCTCGGTGTTGCTCTGGCCCACGCAGAGGCGCAGCGTGAAACGGCCATTCAAAACGGTGTGGGTCAGATAGAGCTTTCCGCTTTGGTTCAACCGGTCCAGCAGCCGTCGGTTGAAGTCATCTCCGGCACGGTGGGCGAAACAAACCAGATTCAGTGGGGCCGGGGCCGCCAGTTGGAAATCTCTCGATGCGGCGATCCAACCGGCAAACTCCTGCGCCAGTTGAACGTGGCGCCGGATGTGGTATTGGAGACCCTCGACGCCGTAGTGGCGGATGACGAACCACAGCTTCAGCGCGCGGAACCGACGGCCCAGCGGGACCTGCCAGTCGCGGTAGTCAATCACGGCGCCGGATTCGGTGGCCTTGTTACGCAGGTATTCGGGCAGCACGCTCAGCGTCTTGATCAGTGCCGCCCTGTCCGCGACATAGAAGCAGTCGCAGTCGAAGTTGGTGAACATCCATTTATGGGGATTGAAGGCGTATGAGTCGGCCAACTCCAGTCCCTGCTGGATGTGCCGGAACTCCGGGCAGAGGGCCGCCGTTCCGCTCATTGCCCCGTCCACGTGCAGCCACAAACGGTGTTCGCGGCAGATGCGGCCGATCTCGGGCAGCGGATCAATGCCGTTTGACGAAGTGGTGCCAACGGTGGCCGAAACGAAGCAGGGCTGGAGCCCGGCCTGGATGTCGCGGACGATCTGCTCCTCCAGCAACCCGGCCCGCATTGCGAAGCGCGCGTCCACTTCGATCTGCCTCAGGTTGGCGCGGCCGATGCCGGCAATCTTCACGGCTTTCTCGATGGACGAATGCGCCTGGGTGGAGGTGTAGGCTACCAGGCACCCGTCGCCCCCGCGCTCGTTGGACTGGAACCCCGTGGCGCGCTCGCGCGCAGCCAGGAGCGCGCACAGCACGGCGCTCGAGGCGCTGTCCTGGATCACGCCGCCCCCGGTGCCCGTTGATTTGAAATGCGCGGGCAGATCCAGCAAATCGGCCATCCAATCCAGGACGTGGGTCTCAAGCTCCGTGCACGCCGGGCTCGTGGCCCAAAGCATCCCCTGCACTCCCAGGCCGGCGGCAAGCAGCTCGCCCAGGATGGAAGGCCCGGAGTTGTTCGCGGGAAAGAAGGCGAAGAAGTTGGGCGACTGCCAGTGGGTGACGCCGGGCAGAATCAGCCGGTTGATGTCGGCCAGGATCGCGTCAAAGGGCTCGCCCTGGCGCGGCGGGTGCTCGGGCAGCGAGGCGCGCACCTGGCCCGGCTGAACGGACGCCAGCACGGGCAGCGATTCCACGCGCCGCTGGTAGTCGGCAATCCAATCCACCATCTCGTGGCCCCACCGGCGGAAATCATCCGGCGTCATGTGAAAGTTCATCGGATCTGGCATAGCTTCAGGAAGGATATAGCCGGGAACTTTCGATGGCGACACTTTCCGCATTGAGCATTTTTTGCGGAAGATTTAGCATTTCTTGCGTGGGCCGCCCTCGCTTGCGACACCGACGGATAGCCCGCCACACCCCTGTTCGCAGGATGCGGAAGCTGCTGATTAGGCCGCATTTCTGCCTGTTTTATGGAAGTTGTAGGCTGCCGGGGCTAGTGACAAGCCAACGGGCAAAGGGCCGGGAAACGCCTCCCGGGGGGCGTCGTCCTGGCGGGTCTGTTTTCTCGCCCATTGACACGCCCCCTGCCTTTGTTAGATTCGACGAATCGTTTCTGAGGAATCATTCCGGCGAAACCTGACAACGAAGAGTATTAGTTTATCACTGAGTAATGTTTTATGGCAAAATCTGCAAAATACGTATACGCGTTTGGACATTGGCTTGCCGGTGCCTCCGGGCTTCACGATCACCACGGAAGTCTGTACTTACTATTACGACAATAAGAAGACCTACCCAAAGGTGCTCGACGCCCAGGCCAAAGCGGGCGTTGCCGCCATCGAAAAGATCATGGGCACCAAGTTCGGCGACACGACCGCCATGCCGCTGCTGGTGTCGGTGCGCTCCGGTGCCCGGGACTCGATGCCGGGCATGATGGATACCATTCTAAATTTGGGCTTGAACGACAAGACTGTGCTGGCGCTGGTGGCCGCGACCAAGAACGAGCGCTTCGCCTGGGATTGTTACCGCCGCTTCGTCCAGATGTATGGCGACGTCGTCATGGGAGTCCAGAAGGGCAAGAACGAAGATCACGAGCCGTTTGAAGTGGTCATCCTTTCCTTCAAACACGAGAAGTATCATTCCGACATCGAGGACTCGAAGCTCACCGCTGCCGACCAGCAGGAGCTCGTCCTTCGGTTCAAGGCGCTGATCAAAGAGCGCACCCGCTCGGAATTTCCGCAAGATCCGTGGAAGCAGCTCTGGGGCGCTGTCGGCGCCGTGTTCAGCTCGTGGATGAACGACCGCGCCATCGTGTATCGCCGCAAATACGGCATCCCCAGCGAATGGGGAACGGCCGTCAGCGTGCAGGCGATGGTCTATGGCAATACCGGTGACAACTCCGGCTCCGGCGTCGCGTTCACGCGCAATCCGGCCAACGGTACGAAGGAGTTCTATGGCGAATTCCTCATCAACGCTCAGGGCGAAGACGTCGTCGCTGGCGTCCGCACGCCGGAACCCGTCGCGGAGCTCAACAAGCAAATGCCCGCCGCCTACAAGGAGCTCGACAATATCCGCAAGACCCTGGAGACCCACTTCAAGGACGTGCAGGACTTCGAGTTCACGATCCAGGACGGCAAGGTATTCATGCTCCAGACCCGCAACGGCAAGCGCACCGCCATGGCGGCGCTGAAGTTCTCGATGGACATGGTTGACGAGAAGCTCATTGACTGGAAGACCGCCATCAAGCGCAACCCGGCCGATCAGCTCGATCAACTCCTCGCCCCGATCTTCGAGCCAAAAGCCGAGAAGGCTGCTAAGGTCATCGCTACGGGACTGCCCGCCGGTCCCGGCGCCGCCTCTGGCAAGATGTATCTCAACGCCGACCGCGCCGATGCGGCCGCCGCCAAGGGCGAGAAAGTTCTGCTCGTGCGCAACGAAACCACGCCGGAAGACCTGCGCGGCATGATCGCTTCCGAGGGCATTCTCACCGCCAAAGGCGGCGTCAGCTCGCACGCGGCGTTGGTCGCGCGCCAGATGGGCAAGGTTTGCGTCTGCGGCGCTGGCGCGCTGCAGATTGATTACACGGCCAAGACGCTCACCGCCGATGGCGTGACCTACAAGGAAGGCGACTACCTCTCCATCAACGGCACGCGCGGCAACGTCTATGCCGGCCAGCTCCCGACCGCTGCCTCCGAAATCGTTCAGGTGCTCGTCGAGAAGTCCCTGGACGGCAAGAAGAGCGACACCTACACCAAGTTTGCCATCTTGATGAACTGGTGCTCGAAGGTCACCAAGCTCCAGGTCCGCACCAACGCCGACACCCCCGAGCAGGCGGAGAACGCCATGGCGTTTGGCGCCACGGGCATCGGCCTGACGCGCACCGAGCACATGTTCTTTGAGGGCAACCGCATCGACTCTATGCGTCAGATGATTCTCTGCGGTGGGGAGTACGCGGTTTACAAGGGTGAATTGAAGAAGCTCGTGGAATC
>JAPLUA010000366.1 GCA_026397855.1 Verrucomicrobiota bacterium
CCATCCGCGGAGAAGTTGCGGGGGTAGATCTCATAGACCACGCCGTCGCGGAGCCATTGCGGGGGCGAAAGGGTGATCTTCGCGGGTTCGGCCGCGAAGCCGCCGAGCGCAGCGGTCAGGATGGCCAGCGCGGCGAAGGAAGTTCGTAACAGACGATGGGCGGTTTGCATTTTCATAATTCAGTGAACGGTTGTTGTGGGCCAAGGCATGGAATCTACTTAAACAGAAGCGGGCGCTAACACAAGACTCCGCCTCCCGCATATTTGTGCGGTGGACAAGTGCCGTTCTGATAATCTAAGTTTCCGACTACGATGCCCCAGTTGTTGTCGCTGCATTGGACCACGGGCTGGAGGTGGCAGGTTGTGCCTGGAGGGGACGGTGGATCTCTGGCGGTAAGGTATCACCACCCGGTAGAAACGCTGGCCTTCGGCCGCTGCGGGATCCTGCAATTGCCTGACTGTGCCGCCGCCGGTGTTGACTGGCCGCCCTCATCCCAGATCGGGCCTTCAGTTCCCGAGCCGGGCCGGGACCATCGTGTGGAGGACGCCGCTGTGTGCGAGCAGGCGGTTGAACCTGCACGCCCCGCAGCCGTCCTCGTGTCCCGCTTCCCCGGGCGCGAAACAAGACGGCAGCGGAAGCGCGGCCAGGGCAGGCATGGATTGGCCGTCTGGCTGCCCGATGCCGGCGGTGGTTTTCTTGAGGATGGGAAACAGACGCCCCTCGAAGACCGTGCCCCAGATCAGCACGTCCTTGAGCTTCGCAGGCTCCACCGCCAGCGGGTCCTCCTCCAGCACGGTGAAGTTGGCGATCTTGCCGGGCGCAATGCTGCCGAGTTCGTTCTCCTTCCGCCATGAGTAGGCCGCCTCGATGGTCACGACAGTGAAGTTGGCGATCTTGCCGGGCGCAATGCTGCCAAGTTCGTTCTCCTTCCGCCATGAGTAGGCCGCCTCGATGGTCACGCCGCGGAGCGCATCCTCAACGCTGATGCGCTGTTCAGGTCCGGCGATCCGGCCGCCCGGGGTGATGCGGTTGACGGCGCACCAGGCCATGAAAAGCGGGTCGCTCGGACCCATCGGCAGGTCGGAGTGGAACGAGAGCGGGACATGGCGCTTCAACACCGAGGCCGATCGGACCATGGTGTCGGCGCGCTGCGGGCCCAGGCCGACGGCGCTGTATTTATCCGCGAAGCCCACGGTGTAATACGGGTTGGCGCTGACTATCGCCCCCAGCCGGGCGATGCGGCCGACCTGCTCCTCGCTTGAGTTGGCGAAGTGCACGATCACCGTGCGATGGTCGGCGCGCGGGTTTTCGGCCATCCGACGTTCCAGGATGCCGAGCAGGACCTCAAGCCCCTCGTCGCCGTTGACGTGGATGTGGATCTGGTAGCCGGCATCCCAATACACCTTGGCCCGCTCTTCGAGATCCTTGGGCGTGATCATCCATTCGCCGTGGTGGGACGGATCGGGCTTGCCGTCCGCACCGAGGTAGCCGTCCTTCATCTGCATGAGCTGCGAGATGATTGCACCATCGGCGAAGAGTTTGATCTGGTTGGGGAAGAACGCCACCTTGCCGGCGGCGTTGGCCCTGGCGATCTTCTCGCCATCCGCCAGCGCCTCTATCGGGGGCACCCCGTTGTCCACGTAGCCGCGGCCGTCCACCAGGAAGTAGCTGTAAAACGGGGTGTCCTCCGCGCCGAGGATCTGCTGGTAGAGCTTCCACATGTCGGGCGTGTAAAGCGCGCCAGGCTCGTTGTAGGCGGTGACACCCTTGGAATGCTCGTAGGCGACCATCTGTTTGAGGCCAAAGGTGAAGCGTTGCGGCGTGGCAAAGACCTGCAGCACCGGGCCGATGATCAGGTTCAACCCCTTTTCCCACCAATGGCCCTCCGCCCAGTTGAACATCTTGCTGGTGTCGCCCTTGCCCTGCATGGATTCCTCGGTAAACCCGAGCGCCTTGATCGCAGGCGTGTTCAGGTACATCTCATGGCACGAACGCTGCCAGACCATGATCGGCCGCGTGTCGCTGATGGCGTCGAGGGCCTGGCGATCCAGCTTCCCGTGCCACAGGCTGTGGTAGCCCCAGGTAAACAGCCACTCCTTCTTGTCCTTCATGGCGGCCTCGGCGGCCTTGAGCCGGGCACGGTATTCCTCCGCCGTCCCGGCGGCCTTGAAGGTCCGCTCCGGCATCACCCAATCCTCCGTCGCGATGACCTCGGTCGAGAGCGTGAGCGCGCCCAGAACCGGATGCAGATGCTGGTCAATGAAACCGGGCAGCACCACCTTGGCCGCGAAGGTGTCGTCCACGATGAACTTCGTCTCTCCCAGCGCGGCTTTGACCTCAGGGAGCGAGCCTACCGCGACGATGCGTTTCCCGGCGACCGCAACCGCGGAGGCTTCCGGGTTGCCGCGCTCCATGGTGAGCAGCTTCTTCGCCGTAAAGATGGTCACCGGTGCGGCGGGCCCGGGAACGAGGCCTTTCCTGAGGGTTTCGTTAACAGCGCCGTCGGCCCGGGCGAGCGCCGCCGAACTGAGGAGCGCGAGCGCGATGGATGCGATATGGCGGAAGTTTGTCATACGCCAGGATGATACTCCCTGGCGCGGGCTGTCGCAAGCGACCCGCCGTAGGCGGCAGCTCATTATGGACGAGATGGGCCCGCCGGGTGCGAGCCCCTTAACCGCGGGTGATGCCGAAGGTCTGCTCGAATTCCGTGGAGAAGCCGGCCAGGGCGGCCGCCACCCTGGGGGGCTGCTCTACTAGCGTGGCGATCATGCGGTCGGTCATCTCCGGCTTGTAGCGGATCAGCTCCACGGCGGCCATGATCAATGAGAGCTGGTTGTTGATGTCGTGTCGCAGGGTGGATAGCTTGCGGTTCAGGTCCGCAACCTGTTGGGCGCTCAGGGTGATCGGCTGGCTGGGCAGTGGCATCGGCTGAGTATGGAGCAAACCGAAAGCAAACGCAAGCTAATTTAGCTACCGGATCAGGAGTGGGCGGTCGGGAGCTGATTTGCCGGGGGAGCCCGGGCGAGGGCGCGGCAATATCATGCCAGCCACAGCAGGTACCATTTCCGCTTGTGTGGCTGCGGCGGCCTGTGGGATTTCTCCTCTTCGCGGGCCATTGAGGCGGGGGCGATCTGGCTCACCCGGCCAGCGGAAACGGAGTGTTCCTGGCCTTTGGCATCCTTGAAATAATAGGTGTTATCCTTCAGCCGGGGCTTGCTGACGCCGGTGATTTGCGAGCCGTTGTTGAGCTTGATGACATAGCCGCTCGCGCAACCGCCCAGCACCAGAATGCAGGCAAGCAGGGCCAGGCCCTTCTTTGCCGCCGCAATCACCGATTCGATGGAGGTTTCCATACAACTGGCCGGCGGAGCATGCCGGATGCTCCCGCCGTTTCGCGCAAGGACGCCGCTTTAGCGTCCCGGGCTTACAGCGCTGCCGCCACGAGATCCCCGACTTGGGAGGTGGTGTAGCCCATCTTGCCCGCCGCGAGGCTTTTCATCTTCTTGCGCGTGATCTTGATGACGGCATCCTCGATGGCTT